>CAITID010000085.1 GCA_903892335.1 uncultured Actinomycetes bacterium | reverse complement strand
GCAGGTTGGCCAGTTGTGGATCCGGTGCTTCTTACCGATGATTCAGTTGAAGTTGTACTTCAAATCAATGGCAAAATCATTGATCGCTTAGATGTTTCTCCAAGTATTACCAAGGAAGAACTAGAGCTTGCGGCAAGGAGTAATGAAAAAATGTCAGCTGCGCTAGCTGGTGCTGATATCAAAAAGGCAATTGTGGTCGCGCCAAAGCTTGTTAACTTTGTAATCTAATTTCCACAGCCACTTAAGGAATTCTTAAATCCAGATCTAATTTGTAGCAAACTGCGCAGATGATTGATTTAAACATCTCACCAGAGCAAAAGCGTGCTTTAACCATCCTGGCAACCCTTTGCCTAGGGGTAGGGGGATTCTTCTTTCTCAATTCGCGTCCCGATGCAATGCCAGATAGCGCATCAGAGTTTTCCCAAGAGTTAACGGCGGTAGCACCTGATACTGCAACGAGTGCAGTAATCGTAAATGTTGCAGGCAAGGTTGCAAATCCTGGTGTGTATCAATTGCCAGTTGGATCAAGGGTTGTTGATGCATTAACAATGGCTGGAAATCAGTTACGTGGTGTTGATATTAGTGATATCAATTTGGCAAGAATTTTGGTAGATGGTGAGCAAATCTTAATTGGTACGTCCACAACATCAGCTACCAAAAAAATAGCAGCCAAAATAAGTAGTACTAATCCTCTTGATTTAAACCGAGCAACTGCAGCGCAATTAGACACCTTGCCTGGAATTGGCCCAGTTACCGCGCAGCGAATTCTGGAATATCGAGCCAAGGTCGGCCGAATTAATGCAGTTGAGGAGCTTAAGAAAATCTCTGGCTTAGGTGGAAGCAAATTTGAAGAGATAAAAGTGTTGCTTCGCGTTTAGCAGATTACCGATTACTTGTTATCGCCGCCTGCCTGTGGCTGGGCGCTGCCGTAGTCGGTCTCTTTCCAAATCTTAAAACCTTCTTACTTATTGCAGTAATTTCGGCAGCACTTCTATTGCGCAAAAGAATCCCACTTATTTTACTTGTCGCAGTTTTAGTAGGTGGCTCTGTAATCTCTATTCGACAGGCGGCCCTAGCAAATGATTTAGTGATTTCCTCCTTTAATCAGCAGGTAGAAATCATTGCGCAGATCAGAAATGATCCGTTGATTCGAAGCGGTAAAGTTTTTGGTTCAACCAAGATGCCAGATCGGCAAAGCTTTCTAATATCGGTGCAGAGATTTAATGGCGCAGTCATTAACCTACCAATGCGGATGCAGGCACCTGTTAATCAAAGCCTGCAGTTAGATCAAAGGTTTAGAGCATCAGTTAAGGTGGTCAAGAGCAAAGAGGCCAAGGTTTCAGCACTTGTCATTGCAACTGCGGATTTAGAAATTCTAAATCAACCAAAAAGATTGTTTACAGTTACAGATAAAATTCGCAGGTCCTTTCGATCATTAGTTCCTAAAAATGATCTGGGCTCACTGATTCCAGGTTTGATCCTAGGAGACACCTCGCTGCAAAGTGAGGAGTTTACAAATGCGATGCGCCGGGTTGGTTTCTCACACCTAACAGCGGTAAGTGGGGCTAACTTTGCGTTAGTAGCAGGGTTTGTTCTTTGGTTGATGCAATTTCTAGTTCGCAAGATAAAAACCCGATTAGTTATAACTGCACTTATTTTGATTCTATTTATTTTCTTGGTTCGACCAACGCCGTCTGTGCTACGCGCTGCGGTTATGACTGCGGTTTTATTGTCGGCTCGCTATCGAGGTGGTAATTCACTTGGCTTGCCAGCACTTGGTGCGGCGATCGGATGTCTAGTTTTAATTGATCCATTTCAGGCGATCGATCCTGGTTTTGCGCTCTCAGCTCTTGCAACGGGTGGCATTTTAATTTTGTCACCGCGATTGAGTAGCTGGTTATCACCTCGAGGTAAGTGGAGTTGGTTGGCGGAGGCGATTGCAATTCCTATTTCAGCAACAATATTTTGCACACCAGTAAGTGTTGCTTTATCTGGACAATTATCACTAATAACAGTGCCAGCAAATATTTTAGCCTCACCTGTTATTGGTCCGATCACAGTTATTGGTTTTATCGCTGCAATCTTCGCTGCTGTGTTACCAAGGCTCTCGGCAATATTGCTGCTATTTACCTATCCAATGGCGGGGTGGATTGTTT
>CAITID010000084.1 GCA_903892335.1 uncultured Actinomycetes bacterium | reverse complement strand
CTCAAATACCAATCTGCAAGGTGTGGCACCTGCCATGAAGGGTAATAAGTTAGAGGCGCAAGTAATTGGTGGCATGAATAGTATTTTTGCCCAGAGCGCTGCTCGAGGCGCCCTACCAACATTATGTGCATCAGTTTTTCCAGATCTACTTGGCGGTTCATTCATTGGACCAAATGGTTTACTAGAGATGCGCGGCTTTCCTAAATTAACTCGTGCACGCGCTCTTGCATATGATCAAACATTAGCTAAAAATCTTTGGCAGGTTAGCGAAGAGCTAACTGGAATTGTGTGGCCGAAAAATGCATGAAGCTTACGATTTTAAAGCCGTGCAGGATAAGTGGCTACCAATCTGGGACAAGTTACAACCATTTAAATCTGGCAGCGATGATGATGCTCGGCCAAAAAAGTATGTATTGGATATGTTTCCTTATCCATCGGGTGATCTGCATATGGGACATGCCGAGGCGTATGCACTAGGTGATGTAATTGCACGGTACTGGGTGCAAAAAGGATTTAATGTCATGCATCCAATTGGTTGGGATGCATTTGGTTTGCCAGCTGAAAATGCTGCGATTAAGCGAGATGCTGATCCGCGCGAGTGGACCTATGAAAATATTGCAGTTCAAAAAGCATCGATGCGCAGATATGCATGTTCATTTGATTGGGACCGAACTCTTCATACCTGCGACCCCGAGTACTACAAATGGAATCAATGGTTGTTTTTACAGATGTATAACAAGGGCTTGGCATATCGAAAAGATTCAGCAGTTAATTGGTGTCCAGATTGCCAAACGGTTTTAGCTAACGAGCAGGTAGTTGCTGGTCTTTGTGAAAGATGCGATAACGCAGTAACAAAGAAGAAGTTAAATCAATGGTATTTAAAGATTACTGATTACGCCGATCGTTTGCTTGATGACATGGATCAACTTGAGGGTAAGTGGCCAGAAAAAGTCTTAACGATGCAGCGAAACTGGATCGGTAGATCTAATGGATTTGAAGTGAAATTTGAAATTGAAGGTGAAGCCGATCCTGTCACTATTTATACAACTCGCTTAGATACTTTGCATGGAGCAACATTTATGGTTGTTGCTGCGGATAGTGCATATGCTGCCGAGTTGGCGAGCGGTGGCTCAATCGAGGGCGAATTTAAAAAGTATTTAGATTCTGTAAAGGCTGCTTCAGATATAGATCGATTAGCTACAGACCGGCCAAAAACAGGAGTTTTTCTAAATCGATTTGCAATAAATCCGGCAAACGGTGAACGGATTCCAATTTGGGCATCTGATTATGTTCTAGCCGATTATGGAACTGGAATCATTATGGCTTGCCCGGCGCATGATCAACGAGATTTGGATTTTGCAAAAGCCTTAGGTTTGCCGATCCGAGTTGTAATTGAAACTGGCGAGGCAGATCCAAATGAAAGCGGCGTAGCAACTTCAGATTACGGAACTTTGATTAATTCTGGCACTTTAAACGGGCTTGCTTCTCTGGACGCAGTTGAGAAATTAATTGCAGAGTTAGAATCGAAAAAACTTGGAAAGCGTGCCCGTAATTATCGTTTACGGGATTGGTTAATCTCTCGTCAAAGGTTTTGGGGAACACCGATTCCAATTATTCACTGCGAAAAATGTGGTGAGGTGCCAGTTCCAGAGAGCCAACTTCCAGTTGAGCTACCAAGTGCGGCTGGTTTAGATTTAAAACCTAAAGGCTCATCTCCACTGGGGGCAGCAAGTGATTGGGTAAATGTTTCCTGTCCAAAATGTAATGCACCGGCAAAACGT
>CAITID010000083.1 GCA_903892335.1 uncultured Actinomycetes bacterium | reverse complement strand
GCAAGGATTTATTCAGTTAAGGGGCGACCTAATGATCATCCTTTAATCGTTCATATTGCATCTATGGATCGCATGGGTGATTGGGCAAGTGATGTTCCTGAGTATGCAATTGCACTTGCTCGATCTTTTTGGCCAGGGCCAATGACTTTGATTTTAAAGAGAAGTGAATTAGCAGGTGATTTCATTACTGGTGGGCAAGATAGCGTTGGCGTGCGGGTGCCTGATCATATGTTTGCGCTAGCGCTACTAGAGGCCTTTGAGAGGGTCGGGGGGATAGGTGTGGCAGCACCAAGTGCTAATCGCTTTGGTCATGTCTCACCAACAACAGCCGCTGCAGTTATGGAAGAACTCGGAGATTACTTATCTAAAGATGATTTGGTTTTAGATGGTGGGGCATGTGATGTGGGTGTTGAGTCAACAATTATTGATTGCACAGGATTACTACCTAGAGTGCTGCGCCCAGGTGCAATTAGTACCGCAATGGTTGAAGTGGTAACTGGGCTTAAAGCTTTAAACGTTGATGGTCAGGATGAAATGCGAGTCAGTGGATCACTTGAAAATCACTATGCACCTGCTGCAAAAGTTTTGCTTTGTGCAACGCCCCTGGCTGGGCAAGGCTTTATTGCACACAAAGATATTGAAACCCCTGAAGGCGTAATCCGTCTAGCATCACCTAGCAATGATGAGGAGTTTGCTCGCGTTCTCTACTCAGCCCTTCGCGATGCTGATTCTCGAGGGCTCTCAGAAGTGGTTGTCATGCAGCCCATAGGTATTGGTATCGCTGTGGCGATTCGGGACCGCTTGGCCCGGGCGGCCAACGGACGTTAGTTTTTCTTGCCCTCAATATCTGCATCAACCATTAATTCAGCAAGTTCCTTCCAATGCGTTTTGGCTTTCCAATTTAGCTCACGCGCAGCTTTTGATGGATCGCCAATGAGGGCATCTACCTCTGTTGGTCGAATGTATTTTTGATCAACCTCAATATGGTCTTGCCAATTTAGTCCTGCTCTTGCAAAAGCTGCATTGGCAAAATCTTTCACAGAAGCCCCAACTCCTGTGGCAACTACATAATCGGAAGATTTCTCTTTTTGAAGCATGAGCCACATTGTTTCTACGTATTCTTTGGCATAACCCCAGTCTCGTACGGCATCCAGATTTCCTAAAAAAAGTTTCTTTTTGGAACCTGCTGCAATATCTGCTACAGCTCTTGTGATTTTACGAGTAACAAAAGTTTCGCCGCGACGTGGAGACTCATGGTTGAACAAGATGCCATTTGTGGCATGCATTCCATATCCATCACGGTAATTAACTACACACCAGTAAGCCATTAACTTTGCTGCCGCATAGGGACTTTGCGGTTTAAAAAAACTATTCTCATTTTGTGGTGGTGGGGTGCTCCCGAATAGTTCGGAGGTACTTGCCTGATAAAAACGGGTACTTATCTCTGCAGAGCGAATCGCTTCAAGTAGTCCAACCGCACCAACTGCATCAACCTGGCCGGTGTATTGAGGCATTGAAAATGAAACTTGCACATGGGACTGTGCGCCAAGGTTATAAACCTCATCCGGTTTAATTTCTCGGATTAAATTGGTTAAACCAACACCATCAATTAAATCCCCATAATGAAGGAAGAGCTTTGGATTAGGCTCGTGGATATCCTGATAAATATGGTCAATTCGGGAAGTATTAAATGAAGAAGACCTGCGAATGAGGCCATGAACTTCATAGCCTTTGCTTAAAAGAAATTCAGCTAAATATGACCCATCTTGACCGGTGATACCCGTGATAAAAGCAACCTTTGTTTTCACTTTCGGGCCTCTCCATTTATGCTCGCAGTTTTATACCAAGCAATAGTTGATGCAATTCCATCTTCAAGTCTAATAGTGGGGTTCCACCCCAGGGCTTTGATTCGTGAGACGTCTAATGTTTTTCTATGCGTTCCGTCTGGTTTGGAAGTATCCCAAATGATTTCACCCTTAAAACCAGAGAGTGAGGCAACCATTAAAGCGAGATCTTTGATAGCAAGATCTTGACCCGTGCCCACATTAAGGTGCATCGAAGAGTCATAGTTTTTTGCAGTTAAAACTACTGCTTGAGCTAGGTCGTCAACATGTAGGAACTCACGTAGAGGGGCACCAGATCCCCAAAGTGTTACAGAAGGTGCATTGGTTTCCGTGGCTTCAACAAAGCGTCTAACAAATGCTGGCAGCACGTGTGATGCCTGAAGGTCAAAGTTATCTCGTGGGCCATACAGGTTTGTGGGCATGAGAGAAATCCACTTACGCCCGTGCTCTTTACGGTACGAATTAACTAGTTCGATGCCGGCAATCTTTGCAATGGCATATGCAGAGTTTGTCGTCTCAAGCGGGCCAGTCATTAAATACTCTTCTTTAATTGGCTGTGCGCAATCACGTGGATAAATGCAGCTGGATCCCAAG
>CAITID010000082.1 GCA_903892335.1 uncultured Actinomycetes bacterium | reverse complement strand
TAGACGATCAATCTTGGTTACATCAACTTCAATGACTGTTGTTAATTGCGCAGAAATCTTTAGCGATTCAACCATTCGATCAGCAATAACTTTTCGTAATCTCGTCATTGTTACTGAGGTCCCGCGTAGCGGTGAAACTGCGATCGGCGCACTGCTTGAAGCGGCTGCAACAGGAGCAGAGTTGTTCACTGCAGCAAAAGTGGGTGAAGCAGCGATCTTTGGTGCGGCTGCCAAAATGTCTTCCTTACGAACTCTTCCGCCGACGCCAGTACCTTTAATTGTTGCAAGGTTTACGCCAGCTTCAGCCGCTAATTTGCGAACAATTGGTGTTACATATGAATCTTCATTTCTAATATTTTGGAGACTAGGTGCTACCGGCGCAGGTGTTACTGGTGCAACGACAACTGGGGGAGCCACAACAACTGGTGCTGCAACTGGCGCAGCAGGTTTTTGCACCGGCGGAGCTGCCGGAGCTGGCGCTGAAACAGGTGCACTACCTGAGACACCGATCGATGCCAATCGTGCACCAACTGCCACTGTGGCATCAACTGCAACATCAATACTTAAAACTATTCCAGTAGCCGGTGATGGAATCTCAGTGTCTACCTTGTCAGTTGAAACTTCTAACAGTGGCTCATCAACATTAATGGCATCTCCTACTTTTTTAAGCCATCGAGTGACAGTTCCTTCAGTTACTGATTCACCGAGAGCTGGCATTGAAACAATTGTTGATCCAGCACTGTTGGATCCGGAATTAGCTGGTGCAACAGGAGCTGCAACTGGCGCTGCAACAGGTGCTGGAGTTGCAACTGGTACCGCAACTGGTGTTGGAGTTGGAGTTGGAGTCGGAGTTGGTTTTGTAGCTACAGCTGGAGTACTTGCTCCCGCGCTCTCACTAATTACTGCTAACTCTGCACCAACAGCAACTGTTGAATCTATAGGTACGACAATTTTTTGTAGAACACCGGCAACTGGTGAAGGAATCTCAGTATCTACTTTGTCAGTTGACACTTCTAAAAGTGGCTCATCAACTGCAACATGATCGCCCTCTTTTTTAAGCCATCTTGTTACAGTGCCTTCGGTAACTGATTCACCAAGGGCGGGCATGGTTACTGAAAATGTCATAACTTAACCCCCCTTGAATCGTTGGTAATTCTAACCATGTGCATGCAGTGGCTTTCCGGCTAGAGCCAGGTGAGCCTCACCTAATGCCTCAGACAATGTTGGATGAGCGTGAATATGTTGGGCAACATCTGCTGCATCGGCTTCCCAATTATAAATAAGTTGAGCCTCTGCTAGTAATTCGCCAACTCGAGAGCCAACCATGTGAATGCCAAGGACTGGACCATTTTTCTGAGCCACTAATTTCACTGAGCCTGCGGTTTTTAAAATATTCGCCTTACCGTTACCAGCTAAATCATAATTTAATTCAACAACATCAAGGCCTTTAGCTTTAGCTGCGGCAGTTGTTAAGCCAACAGAGGCAACCTCTGGTTCTGAGTAGGTAACGCGAGGCACGCCATCATAATTAATTGCTCTTGGATTTAAGCCAGCAATCTCTTCGGCAACCATAATTCCTTCAGCAAAGCCAACATGAGCAAGTTGCAATGTTGGAATCAAATCTCCAACAGCCCAAATTCCCGGCACGTTAGTTCTGCATTTTTCATCAACTAAAATGTATCCACGATCTAATTTAATTCCAGCTTCTTCATAACCTAAACCAGCCGAAACTGGGCCACGGCCAACAGCAACTAGAAGTACCTCAGCTGAAATGCTCTTGCCGTCCTCTAAAGTCACAGTCACACTCTTCTTATCCTTTTGGAGTGACTTAAATCTGCTACCTAATTCGAAGTTGATCCCACGTTTTCGAAATGCCCGTTCTAACTGCTTGCTTGAGGATTCATCTTCTAATGCAACTAGGTGCGCTAGGCCCTCAATAATTGTTACTTCAGCTCCGAACGATTTCCAAACCGATGCAAACTCGCAGCCAATTACGCCGCCGCCAAGAACTATTACAGATTTTGGTACGTAATCAAATTTCATCGCTTCTTCACTTGTCACAACTTGTTTTCCATCAATTTCAATACCTGGCAATGTTTTTGGATATGAGCCAGTAGCTAGAATTACATTTTTACCAGTGTATTTAACACCGCCTGCTTCAACTGTGTTTTTAGATACTAATTTTCCAGCACCCTCAACATAGGTAATATTTCGAGATTTAACTAAACCTTGCAATCCTTTGTGTAGTTTTGAAACAACGCCATCCTTGTAGGCGTTAACTGCAGACATATCCATTGAATGAAAATCAGCCTTCACGCCAAACTCACCAGCATGTCTTGTGCTGTCAGCTATCTCACCGGCATGCAGTAAAGCCTTAGTTGGAATGCAACCTTTATGCAGACAGGTTCCGCCTAGTTTTTCCTTCTCAATTAGAACGACAGATAATCCAAGTTGCGATGCACGTAGTGCAGATGCATAGCCACCACTACCGCCGCCTAAAATTACAAGATCAAAATCGGCCATGAGGTAATCCTGCCACGAATTTAATGTTTAGTTGGACGAAATTTACGCAGCTCATAATCATTAAGATTTGGTTTGCTTGTTTGATTGTGATGCAGCCAACTCAGCCAGCGTGATTAACGAACGAAGCGCAATGCCAGTTCCACCAACTGGTGTGTAGCCATGGGCTTTCTTTTCATTAAAGGCTGGCCCTGCGATATCTAAGTGCAGCCATGGCGTTTGTGGGTCAATAAACTCCTTTAGAAATAAGCCAGCAACTAACATGCCGCCGCTTCGATCTCCAATATTTGCTAAGTCGGCAATAGGTGAATCTAGTGAGGCTCGCAATTCAACTGGTAGTGGCATTGGCCAGAAAGATTCACCAGCGATTGTGGCTGCGGATAAAAACTCTGCGCTGAACTTTTCGTTATTGCTCATGACTGCTGAAGTGCGAGTACCTAAAGCCACAACTTGAGCGCCAGTTAAGGTAGCCACATCAACAATTCCATCTAATCCGCCTAATTTTTTACCAACTTCGGCAGCTTTAATTAATGCATCTGCTAAAACTAATCTTCCTTCGGCATCTGGATTTAGAACTTCAACAGTTTTGCCACCATAAATTGTGATTACATCAGATGGGCGAGTAGCGGTGTCACTAACCATGTTTTCAGCAAGTGGCGCCCAAGCATCTACTGCAACTGGAATTTTTAGCGCAGCTATTGCAAATACAGCGGCAACCACAGCAGCTGCACCTGACATATCGGATTTCATTGCTTCCATACCTTGTGCTGGCTTTAAAGCTAAGCCACCAGTATCAAAAGTTATTCCCTTGCCAACGAATGCAAAGCGTTTCTTGAATTTACTTGGTGAATATGAAATATGAAGTAAGCGAGGAGGATTAGCTGAACCTTGCCCAACACCAATAATTCCACCGTAGCCACCCTTCTTTAGGGCAACTTCATTTAGAATCTCAACTTTAACTCCGTATTTGCTTGCTTCCTTTTTCATTCGCAGACAAAAGGAGTCTGGAGTTAGGTGTGAAGGTGGGGTATTGATTAAATCCCGGACCAACCCCGTTTGATCGGCAATTATTTCAGCGCGTTTAATCGCATCCTTTGCCTGCGCTGTGTCGGAGAATTTACTTAAAACATCGATTTGAGAAAGCGGAGATTTTTGCTCACTCTTTTTGCTTCCTAAGAACTCAACAAATGTATATGCACCGAGTGCTGCTCCTTCGGCGATGGCAGATAACTCCACAACGGATTTATGCGGCAGCGCAAAGATTGCAGATTTATTTCCGTGCAGCTCGCGCGCAGCAGAGCCGGCGGCGCGACGAAGAGTCTCAGTGGAGACTTGTTCATCCAAGTTACCCAGACCGGTAAACACAATTAATTTTGTATTTTTGCCGGGAAGTTTAATTACCTCATCCGGTGCACCGCTGGCACCCATCAAAATTAATGTGCTTAGCAATGAACTTGAATCAATCTGAGCAG
>CAITID010000081.1 GCA_903892335.1 uncultured Actinomycetes bacterium | reverse complement strand
TTACTTGATAAGTGGGGCAAGCCAATTCTAGATTTCGCACCAAAGCTAGTGGGATCAAAATGAGTTTAAATTACGATCAAGCGATTGAAAAGTATGAGCCAACTTTGGGCCTTGAAGTACATGTTGAGTTAAATACAAAATCAAAGATGTTTTGTGGTTGTGCTACCGAGTTTGGCGCAGAACCAAATACCCAAACCTGCCCAGTTTGTTTAGGTTTGCCAGGTGCTTTACCAGTTGTGAATAAAACAGCGATCGAATCCTCAATTTTAATTGGCTTAGCACTTAACTGTTCAATCGCTCCTTTTTCTAGATTTGCTCGTAAAAATTACTTCTATCCAGATATGCCTAAGAATTTTCAGACCTCTCAATATGATGAACCGATCTGTGTTAATGGGTTTTTAGATGTAGAGATTGAAACTGATGAGGGTAATAAAACATTTCGCATTGATATTGAACGAGTTCACATGGAGGAGGACACAGGTAAATCCCTGCATGTTGGTGGATCAACTGGTCGAATTCATGGCGCTGAATATTCATTGCTTGATTACAACCGAGCCGGAATTCCATTAGTTGAAATTGTTACCAGAATCGTGCCAAACACTGGCAAGTACGCACCGCAAGTAGCACGTGCATATGTTGCAGCCCTTCGCGATATTTTGCGTGGCCTAAAGGTTTCTGATGTAAAGATGGAGCAAGGCTCACTTCGCTGCGATGTAAATCTTTCACTTTCACCATCTGGAAGTGGGCAACTTGGCACCAGAAGTGAGACAAAAAATGTTAACTCACTTCGCTCTGTTGAGCGAGCAGTTAGTGGTGAGGTAGTTAGACAAGCAAATAGATTGCAATCTGGTGAAAAAATTGTGCAAGAGACCCGTCACTTCTTAGAAGAAAGTGGAGAGACTCGACCTGGCCGCTCAAAGGAGAAAGCAGAGGATTACCGTTACTTCCCAGAGCCAGATTTAGTTCCAGTTGTTCCAGATAGCAAGTGGATTGAAGAGTTACGTAAGTCTTTGCCAGAAAAACCAGCAGATCGTCGCAAACGTTTACAAATTGAGTGGGCGGTCCCAGAAAAAGAGATGACGGCAATGGTTAACGCTGAATTGCTAGATACTGTTGAAGAAACGGTGAAGCTTGGCGCTGATCCAACAAAGGCACGCAGTTGGTGGTTGGGTGAGATCTCTCGAATTGCTAATGAGCGCGAAGTTTTGGCAACAGAATTAATTTCAGTAACAGCGGTTGCGCAAATCATTAATTTAATTAATCAAGGTGAGTTAACCGATAAGTTAGCGCGCCAAGTAGTAGATGGTGTGATTGCAGGGGAGGGAACACCTGCTGATGTAATTAGTAAGCGCAGCCTGAAGGTTGTATCTGATGATGGTGCTTTAATGAAGGCGATCGAAGATGCAATCGCTGCTCAACCAGAGACAGCAGAGCGAATTCGTGGTGGAAATATTCCAGCAGCTGGTGCACTCATTGGCGCAGTCATGAAGGCAACTGGCGGCCAAGCAGATGCCGCCAAGGTGCGTGAATTACTTCTAAAACATTTAGGACAGTAAAAAACTTACTGATTTAGTGAACGCCGGCGCCCTCTGTCTCAACCAATGAGTCTTTGCCAACATTTATAAAGAAGAAGAGCAGGATTGCGCCAACAAATAAGAAGCCTGCGCTCCATTGGAATGCCACTGTAAAGCCATGTGTCATCGCAAATGGTTGCAATCTCTCACCTAGTTGTGAGTTTGCGGTTGCATAAGTGGTAGCTGCTGTTGCTGCGATTGTGTTGAGCAATGCAGTACCGAGGGAGCCACCAACTTGTTGTGAAGTATTTAGCATCGCACTTGCCACACCAGTGTCGTGAGATGAGACTGCGTGCAAAGATGTGGAAGTAAGTGGAATAAACACCAACGCCATACCTGAGCTCATAATTAATAATGAAGGCAGAACATGAGTTGCATATGAAGTATCTGGAGTTATGCGAGTCATTAGAAGTAAGCCAGAACCTGCTGCGATTAAGCCAGGCACCATCAGTGCACGTGGACCAAATTTAGGAAGCAGTTGTGATGCAACTCCAGCGAAGACAATAATTCCGGCGGTAAATGGCAGGAAGGCAAAACCTGACTTTAATGGACTGTATCCCAAGACAACTTGTAGGTATAAACCAAGAAATAAGAACATCGAAAACAAGCCGGCGCCAACTACTAATGAGCCCATGTATGAACCACCACGATTTCGCTCAGTTATAACGCGAAGTGGCATAAGTGGATTGGCAACCTTTGATTCAATAATTACAAAGATAACTAGCAGAAGTAGCGCTGCAATTAAGAATGAGATTGTTGTTGAGCTAGACCAACCTTTGGTTGCTGCCTCATTAAAGCCATAGGTAAGTGAGAACAAACCAGCAGTTGCCGTTACAACACCTGGCATGTCATAGGTGTTATTTCCAGCCGCCTTTGATTCGTGGACAAATTTAATTGCTAGCAGTCCTGCCAAAATTGCAATTGGAGTATTTACTCCAAGGCACCAACGCCAAGAGGTGTACTCAGTTAACGCACCACCTAAAATTAAACCAATCGCTGCGCCACCACCTGAGATCGCACCGATTACACCAAATGCTTTAGCTCGCTCTTTTGGCACAGTAAAAGTTACGGAAATAATTGCAAGAGCAGCTGGTGCAAGCAGGGCAGCAAAGACACCTTGCAATGCGCGGGCTGCAAATAACATTCCTTGGTTTGCGGCAACGCCACCAAGGGCTGATGCTGCAGCAAAACCCATTAAACCTATTAAGAAAACCTTACGCCGGCCGACGTAATCACCAATTCGACCACCAAGTAAAAGCAGAGAGCCAAAAGCCAAGGTGTATGCCGTAATTACCCATTGCTGATTTGCATCTGTAATACCAAGCTCTGTTTTAGCACTTGGAATTGCGATGTTCATAATCGAGCTATCTAGAACGATCATCAACTGAGCGATGGCAACTACAAATAAGGTGCGCCATCTAGTTGGGTCTAAAACTTGATTACTCTGTGATTTTGCCATGACGATATCTCCTCGAATCAACTTTGGTTTTTCATAAGAATGCTTATGTAAGTGTAGAATTCTCTCATGAACAGCTCAATGAGGCAGGTTAGAATTACTTTATGAGTAACCAAATGAAGCCTCGTTCTGGACTTGTGACCGACGGCATGGAGCGCGCTCCAGCAAGAGGAATGCTTAGAGCAGTTGGTATGAAGGATGAGGATTTTTTAAAGGCACAAATTGGAATTGCATCATCTTGGAATGAAATCACACCTTGTAATCTCTCATTAGATCGATTAGCTAAAGCATCAAAAATCGGTGTAACTAAAGCTGGTGGCTTTCCAATGCAATTTGGCACAATCAGTGTTTCTGATGGAATTTCTATGGGCCATGAAGGAATGCACTTTTCTTTAGTATCACGTGAAGTAATTGCAGATTCAGTTGAAGCGGTAATGCAAGCAGAGCGTTTAGATGGCATGGTCACCTTTGCCGGGTGCGATAAGTCACTTCCTGGCATGATGATGGCAGCAGCTCGAATTGATGTTGCAAGTGTTTTTGTTTACGCAGGTTCGATTATGCCGGGCAAGGTTGATGGGCGAGATGTCACAATCATTGATGCTTTCGAAGCAGTGGGTGCGTGCGCTCGCGGTTTAATCTCACAAGAAGAGGTCGACAAGATTGAACGTGCAATTTGCCCCGGTGAAGGTGCATGTGGCGGTATGTATACGGCAAACACAATGGCGGCAATTGGTGAAGCAATTGGTTTATCACTTCCAGGATCTGCATCACCACCATCAATTGATCGACGCCGCGATGATTATGCAATTAAATCAGGTGAGGCAGTTGTTGAGTTAATCCGTCAAGGAATTACCACTCGCGACATATTAACCAAGAAGGCATTTGAAAATGCCATCACAATATTAATGGCTCTCGGTGGCTCAACTAATGCGGTACTCCACCTTCTGGCTATTGCGCACGAGGCAGAAGTTGATTTAGAGATTGAGGATTTTCAACGCATCGGCGCAAAGGTGCCACTACTTGGCGATCTAAAACCATTTGGTAAGTATGTAATGACTGATATGGATCGAGTTGGTGGAGTTCCAGTAATTTTGCGCGCCCTACTTGATGCTGGATTACTTCATGGTGAGTGTTTAACAGTTACTGGTAAAACAATGGCGGAGAATTTAAAAGATATCGCACCACCTGATCCAGATGGTGAAATATTAAAAGCAGTTAAAAATCCTTTATCAGTTGGCGGCGGCATCACAATTCTTGGTGGATCTCTTGCACCAGATGGCGCTGTATGTAAGACGGCTGGAATTGGCGTTGATCTATTTGAAGGTCCAGCAAAAGTTTTTGAACGCGAGCAAGCGGCGATGGACGCACTCGAGAATGGATCAATTGTTGCTGGTGATGTTGTTGTAATTCGTTATGAAGGTCCAAAGGGTGGGCCTGGTATGCGTGAGATGTTAATGATTACTGGCGCAATCAAAGGCGCTGGTCTTGGTAAATCTGTTTTGTTGTTAACTGATGGTCGCTTTTCTGGTGGCACAACTGGTTTATGTGTTGGCCATGTTGCACCAGAGGCGGTAGATGGTGGACCAATTGCATTTATTAAAAATGGGGACAGAGTTCGAATCGATGTGATCAATCGCAAGCTAGATGTATTAGTTGATGATGCACAAATGGCTGAGCGCAAAAAAGATTTCAAACCGTTATCTCATAAGTACAAACATGGCGTGCTTGCCAAGTACACCAAGGTGGTTGGATCTGCCTCTAAGGGTGCGGTCTGCTGCTAGTTAAGTAATTTCGGCTTAAATTCACGTTCACCATATGAGACCGCCATCTCACGGTTTGACCTAACCCCTGCTCTGCTGAGAAACTAACGCCATGTTCAACGCATCGTCAATTAAAAACACTGTGATCACATCTGTGGTCGTGGTGATTATTGAGCGTGCGCGCTAACTAGAAAAAGTTAGTTCGCACCCCTCAGATAACACTGAGGGGTT
>CAITID010000080.1 GCA_903892335.1 uncultured Actinomycetes bacterium | reverse complement strand
AATGCTGCATGCACCTAGAAAAGGCAGCAGAGTTAAGATCGCCGAATTTAGCCTTGGTAAGAAGCCATATATTGGAGCCCGTAGACTTTAATTAATGAATACCCCAAGCCGAAAAATCTTATTGGTCACAAATGATTTAGGACCAAGGGCTGGTGGTATCGAATCCTTTATTTTAGGTTTACTCGCCCGCCTGCCACAGCAAAGCGTGGTGATATACACATCCACTCAAGATAATTCAATTAAGTTCGATAGTGAATTGATAACAAAATACGGGGCAATAGTAATTCGAGATCGCGCAAAAATTCTGTTGCCAACACCTCGGATTACTCATCGCGCAATCTCAATAATGAAAACCTATGATGCAAAGATTATTTGGTTTGGCGCTGCCGCACCCCTTGCACTGATGGCTGCAAGATTACGAAAAAAAGGGGCTACTCGCATTGTTGCACTTACTCATGGACATGAGGTTTGGTGGGCAAAACTTCCAATATTTCGGCATCTTCTAAATAAGATTTCAAAAGATGTTGATCTCCTTACATATCTAGGTGATTTCACCAAAAATGCGATGCAACCAGCGATTTCAGATATGAACAAATTAGTAAAAATTGCCCCAGGAATTGATGTTGAGCATTTCAAGCCAGCTGAAAAATCTACGCAGTTGATAGAAAAATACAGATTAGATAATCGCCAAGTAATCGTAAGCGTTGGCAGATTGGTGCATCGCAAAGGCCAAGATAAATTAATAATCGCCATGGCCCAGGTAGTAAAAGTATTTCCGCGAGCGACCTTGTTAATCGTGGGCGAGGGGCCAATTAGAAATATGCTACAAAAATTGGTTCACCACCACTCGTTAGAAAATAATGTTATTTTCACTGGCAGGGTTCAATTAGTTGATCTGCCAAAGTACATTCAGTTAGCTGATGTTTTTGCTATGCCAGCTCGAGATCGCTTCTTCGGCCTAGAGGTCGAAGGATTAGGAATTGTTTATCTTGAAGCAAGTGCATGTGGTGTTCCAGTTATTGTTGGTAACTCAGGTGGTGCACCTGATGCGGTAATTCCAGATGTCACAGGCTTGGTCGTCGATGGTAGAAATCCAGATGAAATAGCTGCTGCGATAAAGAAAGTACTCACAGATCCCAAGTTAGCTAGGAAATATGCTGATGCTGGTCGCGAGTGGATCGTTAATGAATGGCGCTGGCAAATATGGTCAAAGCGTTTTAACAAATTATTGCTTGATTAAATTATTTTCAAAGGCAATGCTAAGTGCCTGAGTGCGATTACTGGCGTTTAGTTTTCGATAGATAGCAGCTAAGTGAGTCTTAATCGTTGCCTCCGTTAAAAACAATCTAGCGCCCATTGCCGCTGCCGTGCTGCCATCGCCAAGTGATTGCAGAATCTGATTTTCTCTTGGGGTTAAATCAAAGTTTATAACTGCTGGCTTGGGCAGAATTTTTCCAACAACTCTAAATTTTGTAGGTTCTTTACCTAGCTCAATTAGAGTATTTAGCAAAGTATCAATCGGTGCACTTTTTAAGATGTAGGCATCAGCACCTGAGGCCTTTGCAAACTCTAAGCTTTGACTCTCATCATCCATGGTTAGTATTACAAATTTTGCCTTAGGTAGAAGGCCTTTTACTTCCAAGATTAAATCACTACCGCTTCCATCACCTAAATTTAAATCAATAATGCAAAAATCTGGAGCTAAATTATTTAGAACAGCCAACGCCTCAGATTTAGATGCTGCCTGAGCAATTATGCTGTAATCAGCTTTTGATAAAGCTTGCGCAATACCAGATCGAATAAGTGCGTGATCATCAACTATCACAACGGTTTTCATTTAAGGGATATTTCATATCTTGAATTTTCAACTGATACTTTAAAGCCAGTTTTTTCTAATCTTTCAAATAAACCGGTTAGGCCATAGGAGATTCGATTCTGGTTATTTTCTAATTTCGTGGCAAAGGATCCATCGTCCTCATATCTAATGGCGTCATCACTTAACTCAACCGTTATTTTGCTACAACCAGAATGAGTTCTGGAGTTCAGCGCTAACTCACGAATGCAGCGAGTGATCTCATATTTATGTGCCGAGGCCAGGTTAGTACGCCCAGTTACTTCAAAGAGAATCTCCGAATTACTTAGCAAAGTGGCAAGTTGTTGCTTAATAATTTCAGATAGCTCTTGAGGGTCTTCATTTCTAAGGTTATAGATCTCATCGCGTACTTGATCCGTTACACCAGAGATTGAAAACCTTACCTTGCGCAGATTTTGCCGAGCTGAGTGAGTTATTAACTCATCACCGATTAGCGAATCTAGTTGATAGCCAATTGCAGATAACTCTTGGGCCAATCCATCATGGAGCTCCCGCGCTAGGCGAGAGCGTTCTGAATTAGGCGAAGAGTTCATCTATCTCGCTAGCGAATTGTTGTCCAACAACATGTCGCTTAACGGATAGTT
>CAITID010000079.1 GCA_903892335.1 uncultured Actinomycetes bacterium | reverse complement strand
CAGCGCGTTAGCGATAGTTAATGATGGTGCAACCTCTGGTGAGTAATCAATTTGTGAACCTACTGGTGCAATTACTGGAATTGGAATCAGAGGTACGTTGTTACGGATTCCATGTGAGTACACATAAAGAGTGCCGTTAAAGTTTGCTGGCATTCTGATTTCAAATTTAGCACCATTACCATCAGTACCAGTACAAGTTTCAACCTTTGTGGCTGCCTTCGTACAAGTTAGATCAGCAGCTTGTGCTACAGATGGCACTGCCACTGTGAACACAGCAACTAGTGCAGATGAAACTAGGGCAACTAAGCCCTTCTTAACAAATGTGTTTTTCATTAGTTATTTGGTATCCCGTTCTTTGGAATTGATTTACGAACAAAGGTTGACGCTGTAACAGGACCTGATGTGGAATCAGTTGTGTAAAGCGTTAACTTTCCGCCAAATGGCTTTAGCTCACCTTTGGCATTTAATTGACCAAGCCAGTAGCCGTTGTAACCAACACGACTAGTTGCTGAGAAATTAAGTGGTGCAAGTCCGGCACTGGCAAAAGTTGAACCCTTTGTGTCGATAGCGTTCATTAATCCAGTACGAGTTAAGTTCTTTCCTGCTGCACGAAGTGCCTGAACTGTAAGCATTGCTGAGTTCATACCTTGTAAAACAGTGTTATCAAATGGCACACCCTTGTTGTACTTGGTGTTAATCGCCGTAAATTGCTTTACATACTCATCAGTTGCATCTTTAGCATCTGGGAAGAATGATGCTGTGATAACTCCATCAACAGTCGTGGCTTTAACACCAAGAGCTAATAATGTAGTGGCATCTGCACCAACTGAACCCGCCAAAAATGTGAACTTAGTTGTCAAAGATAACTTCTCGGCAGCTTTCAAAAGTGTTGCTGTCGTATCAGTTGTTCCAAAAAGAACCAGAACTGGCTTACCAGGAGCTGCAGCTAATTTAGCAAGAGCACCTTCAGCGATTGTTGAACTTAATCCACCCTGCGGATAAAGGATTGGGTTATCGGAGAATTTATGTCCGGCTTCTTTAAATCCAGCAATTCCATCGACTCCAAACTCATCATCTTGTGCAATTAAGAATGAAGCTTGAGGAGCTAGCACTGGATTATCCTTAATAAACTTAGCCATAACTTTTGCTTCCATTGGATAACTAGGAAGTCCTGCAAAAGTGGTTGGATACAGGGCCTTATTAGCAAAGCCACTGAAACCCGAGTTAACAAACAAGGAAGGAACATTGTTCTTGGCTAAGTTAGCGGCTTTATATGCATTACGGTGTGTTGCAGTACCAAGAGCGCCAACTATTGCGAATACCTGGTCATTTAAAACTAATTTTGTAGTCTGAGTCGCGGCTCGTTTAACGTTGTATCCATCATCATGGGAAACTAAGGTGATCTTGCGACCATTTACACCACCATTTGCATTGATGTAATCAAAGTAGGCCTTCATAGCGCCTGGAACTTTTTTGTACGCAGTACCGGCAGCACCTGACTTAGGTGATGAGATGCCTAACTTAATTGTTGTTGCTGTTACGCCAGTTGTTTCAGCCGCTTGTGCAGGAATAGTGCTGAGCACCATTGCGCCTGCGGTGATTAACGCTGAAGCGATAACTGCTCGCTTCGTACGTGTATTTCTGATCATTTATTTCCTTCCCTAGTGTTTTCTTTTAAAGATATGTTCTGGACCATTTGGAGTAAACATCACCGCTAAAATTAGCAGTGCGCTAACCAAGAATCCAGGTAAGGAGTTGGCTACGTTCTCAGAGCCACCGATGCGCGTTACTAGCGACTCGGCGATTTCCGGGATTGCAACCAATACCAACCCGCCAAGGATCACACCTTTTAGGTTGTACAGTCCAGTAACCACGGCTCCTGAGAGTAAAAGAAGTGAAAGACTGAGCGGAAATACGCTTGGTGATACGCCTGTGATCAGCATTACCAGTAATCCCCCAGACAATCCTGCAACTCCAGAACTGATGGCAAAGGCGGTGACCTTTTGACGAGCCACATTTACGCCACAGAGTTGGGCGGCAATTGGGTTATCACGCATCGCCCTAAATGTTCTGCCAAATCTAGATGCTGCAATATTTGCAACAAACCAAATAATTATCAAAGCTGCAAGAGTTGCTATCCAGAAAAACCATTTATAAGGTGAGAAGTCATCGCCAAATCTTGCAGGTGATGCTCCTACATCAAAGGCTAATCCTTGCTCACCACCCAGAATTGGAAATTGATTGGCTAGAGATGGCAATGCAATTGCAAGTGCCAAAGTTGTTCCAGCTAGGTAAGGACCACTAAATCTTGCAACCGCACCACCTAGAAGCAGACCAAATAAGCCGGCAACCAATGTTGCCATAATTAATGCAACGACTGGATGCCATTGCAAAGAATTTATTGTGAGCGCTCCAGCGTAGGCACCGACCGCCATTAAAGCACCGTGCCCTAATGAAAGTTGTCCGCTATAGCCAGTTAATAAAATAATTGAAGCGATACCAACAGCGTAGGTAGCAACAAAGGCGCCTTGATAAAGCGAGAACTCACCTACCTGATTGCTCAGTATTAGAAGTAACCAACCTCCCAAAATAAACAAAAACAATCTTTTTCTCGGTGAATCAATTGATGAATGAATCTTTTTTGAGTGTTTGCTCTTAGAATGTTTTAGCATTTATGCACTCCTACCTTTCTTGCCAGCAAAGAGGCCAGAAGGTCGTACTAATAAAACTAGTATTAAAACTACGAAAGCTGTTGGAAACACTAATGCTGTACTTATGTAAGTAGCTACGAAGTTAATTGCACAGCCAAGCACCATCGCGCCCACTACTGCGCCAACCATGCTCTCTAAACCACCGATTACTGCAGCGATAAAACCAAAGACCAATAAAACGTCCATTGCGTTTGGGAAAAGATAAGTACTAGGTACATAAAGCATTCCCGCTAATCCACCAGCCGCTCCTGAAATAGCCCAACCTAAAGTTCTTACTGCATCTACTCTAATTCCAGATAACTTGGAAATTTCTGGGGAGTATGCAGATGCCCTAAGTGCTAATCCGATATTGGTCTTTTGAAATAACAAAGTTAATAAGATCATTGCAATTGCAACAGTTCCAAGAACAAAAGCATTGAATAGGCTAAAGGCAATCACAGTCCCATTTACATTAAAGCCAGCATTTGAAACTGGTGGTTCAATTGATTGATTATTTAATCCCCAAACAACTCCGATAACTGCCTCAATAATTCCCAGTAATCCTAAGGTTGCCACAACGGGTGCAATCAAAACAATTGGTCCAGATGTAACGCGCTTAAAGATCGGACGCATAAAAAATCTATCAATAAAGGCACCAATAATCGCACCGCCAATAATTGCTGCAACAAGTGCAATCCAGTACGAGCCAGTTCTTTGAATCACTTCATAGCCAATGTAAGTAGTCAAAACTGCTTGACCAGCTTGAGCAAAGTTAACAACACGAGTTGAGCGCCAAACTAATACCAAAGCAATCGACATCAGTGCATAAATTGCACCTGAAGAGAGTGAGGTTAGAACTGCTGTAAAAAATTGTGTCATCTTAAATACCTAAGTAAGCAGCGCGCACTGCTGGGTCGTTGAGCAAAGTTTGCGCATGATCAACTGCAACAACTGTTCCTAAATTTAAAACTACGCCAATATCGGCAATCTTTAATGCACCCATAGCATTCTGTTCTACTAGAACTACAGTTAAATCCATTTTTGTAGTTAGCGATTTAATTGTCTGAAAAATCTGTTCCACAACCAATGGCGCTAATCCTAGGGAAGGCTCATCAAGTAACAGTAATTTTGGCCTGGCAATAAGTGCACGACCAATCGCCAACATTTGTCGCTCGCCACCAGATAAAGAGCCAGCATTTTGTTTTATACGCTCACCTAAGATTGGGAAAAGTTCAATCACCTCTACTGTTGCCGCGGCAACATCTTTTTTATCTTTTCGCCATAACCCAGCGAGCGCTAGATTATCTTTGACTGACAACTCAGTAATTACAGATTTGCCATCAGAGACATGCATGATGCCACTGCGAGCTAAGTTTTCTGGTCGTGTATTTAAAATTGATTTACCATTCCAGCTAGCGCTACCGTTTTTTACATCCTTTAAGCCAGATAAGGATCTAAGTAAAGTGGTTTTACCAGCACCGTTTGAACCAATAATTGCAGTCAGCTTTCCTCGTGGCGCAATGAAAGAAAGATTATTGATGGCACGGATTGCTCCATGATCAATTGTTAAGTTGTTAACAATTAAGCCGTTCAATTGTTTACTCCTAGATAGGCTGCAATTACTGCTGGATCATTGCGTACTGTTTCAACACTTCCACTTGAAATTACCTCACCGAAATTTAGGACGTAAAGTCGATCACAAACGGACATCACAACATCCATATGGTGCTCAACTAATAGAACTGAGCAGTGGGAGGCGAGGTTATGAATTAAGCCGTTCATCCACTCAATATCTTGGGCGCCTAGGCCACCTGCTGGCTCATCTAATAAGAGAATCTTCGGTTCACTAACTAGTGCCCGAGCGATCGCAACACGTTTAGTTACTGGGTAAGGAAGTGAATCTGCTCTGCGATTTGCAATCCCTGATGCATAAACTCGCTCAAGAGCGGTCATCGCCTGATCACGTAAGCGCTTTTCATCACGGCCACCTAAGCCCAGCGCACTGCTGATTAGGCCACTCTTTGCAAATTTACTTGCACCGATCATCACATTTTCTAAAACGGTTAACTCTGGAAATAAGCCAACACCTTGAAGTGTGCGAGCGATTCCTAATTCAATTAATTGATGGGGTTTTGGCCATTTATGGTTCTTGCCATTCATCTCTAGCTCACCGCTATCAACGCCGACGATGCCACTTAGTGCGTTAAACAAAGTTGTTTTACCGGCGCCATTAGGACCAATTAATCCAACTACCTCGTTGATGTGTAGATCTAAGTAAACATCAGAGAGCGCTTTTAATCCGCCAAATGAGACAGAGAGATTT
>CAITID010000078.1 GCA_903892335.1 uncultured Actinomycetes bacterium | reverse complement strand
GCGCTTCCCTGATAAGGAAGAGGTCTGTGGTTCAAGTCCACATAGGCCCACCCCCCGCAAACACGGGGACCTAGCTCAATTGGTAGAGCACCGCCTTTGCAAGGCGGGGGTTAGGGGTTCGATTCCCCTGGTCTCCACAAATAACTTACTAAGTAATTACTTAGTAAGTGAAACAAACTTAATTAGTTAGAAACATAAATGAGAAAAGAGAAAATAATGAGCACAGCAATTCTGCACACCTCCGAGGGTGATATCACAATTGAATTATTTCCAAACCAAGCACCAAAGACTGTTGCAAACTTTGTTGAGCTAGCCACCGGCGCTAAAGAGTGGGTAGATCCAAATGTTGGCGAGAAGGTAAAGAAGAATCTTTATGATGGAACTGTTTTTCACCGCGTCATTCCAGGATTTATGATTCAAGGTGGGGACCCACTTGGCTCTGGCATGGGCGGACCTGGTTACAACTTTGCTGATGAGTTCCATGGTGAATTAAATTTTGATCGCCCATACTTACTTGCAATGGCTAATGCTGGACCAAATACAAATGGCTCACAATTCTTTATTACAGTCGCGCCAACTACTTGGCTAAACCGCAAACACAGCATTTTTGGTGAGGTTAAGGATGCCGCTTCGCAGGCAATCGTCGACAAGATTGCAGCTGCTAAAACTGGCGCAAATGACAAGCCAGTACAAGCAATTAAAATCAACTCTGTAACCATTAAATAAAACAAAAAAGTAAAGCAGCAGCAGATGCAGCAGACACTTACCAAATCTTTAATTCTTTTTATTTCTGGTGTTTATTTACTAAGTATGGTTCAACCCAATTTACAAAATGATTTAGCACTTTGGGGTTATGGAATTGAGCAAGGTCAGATTTATCGCCTCTTTACCGTTGCACTAGTTCATGGCGGAGTTGTTCACTTAATTTGTAACATGCTTGCTTTCTTTTCAATCGGTACACCACTTGAAAGTTACTATGGCCGAAATCGCTACATTGCACTTCTTTTAATCTCGCTAACATTTGGCTCACTTGCCTCATACCTTTTCAATCCACCTCAAGCCTCAGCTGTTGGTGCATCAGGAATGATCTTTGGTCTCTTTGGTGCCTACGCGATCCTTCGAAAGAAGTTTGGCGGCAACCTTCGTGAGGCGCTGACCCTAGTTGCGGTGAATATGGCGATTCCACTGCTAATTCCTGGAATCGACTGGAAGGCCCATCTAGGCGGGCTAATAGGCGGGGCGCTGACCGCCCTTGTGCTCAAACCAGCCCGTGGGAATATTTCCTCCCTCTAATTAGTTCCTCTAGATAGCAACCTTGAGCCTCTATGGCTCAACCTTTTGACTAAATAGGCACTCAAGGTTGAAAATAAGCCCATAGGAGGAAACAAATGGCCAGAGCAGTAGGTATTGATTTAGGAACTACAAACAGTTGCGTATCCGTATTAGAAGGTGGCGAACCTTCCGTAATCGCAAATGCAGAGGGTGCACGTACTACACCTTCAATTGTTGCCTTCGCTAAAAATGGCGAGGTACTAGTTGGTGAAGTAGCAAAGCGTCAATCAGTAACAAATGTTGAACGCACAATTCGTTCCGTTAAGCGCCACATGGGCACTAACTGGAGCATGGATATTGATGGCAAGAAGTACACACCACAAGAAATTTCTGCACGTATTTTGATGAAGCTAAAGCGTGATGCTGAAAGTTACTTAGGTGAGACTGTTACTGATGCAGTAATTACAGTTCCGGCTTACTTTAACGATGCACAACGTCAAGCAACTAAAGAGGCCGGTGAGATCGCAGGTCTTAATGTGCTTCGTATTGTTAACGAGCCAACAGCAGCAGCGCTCGCATACGGTTTAGATAAGGGCGATAAAGAACAAACCATTTTGGTCTTTGACCTTGGTGGTGGAACTTTTGACGTCTCACTTCTTGAAATCGGTGAAGGTGTTGTTGAAGTTAAAGCAACTAATGGTGATAACAACCTTGGTGGCGATGATTGGGATCAAGCTCTAGTTGATCACTTGGTAAAGACATTTTTATCTAAAAATGGAATTGATCTAACAAAAGATAAGATGGCAATGCAACGTGTTCGAGAAGCTGCTGAGAAAGCAAAGATTGAACTATCTTCATCTGCGCAAACCTCAGTAAATCTGCCATACATCACAGTTGATGCTGAAAAGAATCCATTGTTCCTAGATGAGACTGTAACCCGTGCACAATTTGAGGGATTAAGCGCTGCGCTACTTGAGCGTTGCAAAACCCCATTCCAAGCAGTGCTACGCGATGCCGGCATTCCAATTGCCGATATCGATCATGTGGTTTTAGTTGGTGGATCAACTCGTATGCCAGCAGTTGTTGAGTTAGTTAAATCATTAACTGGTGGGCAAGAGCCAAATAAGGGTGTTAACCCAGATGAGGTTGTTGCAGTTGGCGCAGCACTACAAGCTGGTGTTTTAAAGGGTGAAGTAAAAGATGTATTACTTCTTGATGTAACCCCACTTTCACTTGGAATTGAAACCAAGGGTGGCGTTATGACCAAGTTAATTGAGCGCAATACAACCATTCCTACCAAACGCAGTGAGATCTTCTCAACTGCAGATGATAATCAACCAGCGGTATCAATTCAGGTTTACCAAGGTGAGCGCGAGATGGCTGCTTACAATAAAAAGCTTGGCACCTTTGATTTAACTGGTCTGCCACCTGCACCACGTGGAGTTCCACAAATCGAGGTTACATTTGATATCGATGCCAACGGAATTGTTCACGTATCTGCCAAAGATCTTGGTACCGGTAAGGAACAACGCATGACCATCACAGGTGGATCTGCTCTTTCAAAAGAAGAGATTGATCGCATGATGAAGGATGCAGAGGCCCACGCCGAAGAGGACAAACAACGTCGTGAAGAAGCAGATGTTCGAAACGCTGGTGACTCACTTGTTTATCAAACTGAGAAGTTCTTAAAAGATAATGAGGACAAATTCACCGAAGGTGAGAATGCAACTAAGAAGGCAGAAACAGAAACTGCGATTGCAGATCTAAAGACAGCCCTGGCTGGCACAGATCTTTCAGCAATTAAATCTGCAACTGAAAAAACTTCAGAGTTAAGCCAACAACTTGGCGCAGCTCTTTATGCAGCAAATGCAGCGCAAGCACCAGCTGGCACAACCGCAGCTGATGATGGCGTGCAGGATGCTGAAGTTGTTGACGAGCAAAAGTAATCATCGATGAGTGAAGAAAATTCATCCGCATCGGATACACAAACCCAGTTATCTGATGCGGTCGATGAAGCATTAAGTGAGGCAACAGAGGTAGTAGATGAGGTCACCTCATTAACTGCTGATCTGCAACGCGTGCAAGCAGAGTATGCAAATTATCGAAAGCGAGTAGATCGCGATCGGGCATCCGCTGCTGATTACACAGTTGCTGCTGTTTTATCTGAACTGCTTCCGGTATTAGATGATTTAGATCGCGCAGAACAACATGGTGAGCTATCTGGTGGCTTTAAAGCCGTTGCTGATCGAATTACGGCAATTACTGAAAAATTAGGATTGCAAAAATTTGCCGATGTTGGTGTGGTCTTTGATCCAGCAATTCATGAGGCGTTGGTCCACAACACATCAGCTGATGTAAGTGAGACAACAGCTACTGAAATTTTGCAGCCAGGATATAAGTACAAAGAGCGCGTGATCCGGCCAGCAAGAGTTGCTGTTACCGATCCGGCTTAATTAACTAATTACCAAGTAAAAAGGAATTGAAGTGGCAGCCAAGGATTTATATGAAAAGGATTACTACCAAATCCTTGGCGTTGCAAAATCTGCGGACGCGGCTGCAATAAAAAAACAGTATCGAAAATTAGCCCGTGAATTACATCCTGATAAAACTAAAGGCGATAAAAAGTTAGAGGATAGATTTAAAGCAGTCTCTGAGGCCTATGACATTTTAAGTGATGATAAAAAACGTCGTGAATACGATGATGCGCGAGAGGCTTATAAATCAGGGCGAATTAACCCAAATATGCAGGGCGGGCAAGGGTTTAATAGTGGTGACTTCACTGACATGTTTGGTCCCGGTGGAGATATTTTTTCAACATTATTTGGTGGTGCGCGTCAGCGCCATGGCGCAGATCTACAAACAGAGACTGCAATTTTATTTAAAGATGCAATCTATGGCACCGAGTTAAATCTTCGCTTGCAACCACAAGGCTCTGCTGCGATGAACATAACCACAAGAGTTCCAGCGGGAATTAAAGATGGCGCAAAGATAAAGATTAAAGGCAGAGGCGCACCAGGTGCTGCTGGCCCTGGTGATTTGTATGTAACTGTTCATGTCACACCACATCCAATTTTCTCTCGCAAAGATGAAAATATTCACTTATCACTTCCAATTACCTTTGCTGAGGCGGCATTAGGCGCCGACATAAAGGTGCCAACACTTGAAGGGGACGAAGTAACTGTTCGGATCGCACCAGGTACTCCATCTGGTCGAACTCTTCGTGTTAAAGGACGCGGTGTTAAAAAAGGATCAATTGTTGGAGATTTAATGATCACAATTGATGTGCGGGTGCCACAACGTGTTGATGGGGCGGCTAAGAAAGCGATTGAAGAGTTTGCCCTGGCTACAAAAGAGTTTGATCCACGCGCTGAGTTAAATGCAAAGGCGAAGAATTAATGTCTAATCAAGATCAAATTCCAGAAGATGAAGGAATTTATGTAATCTCAGTTGCATCCCAACTCTCTGGCTTACATCCACAAACACTTCGTCAATATGATCGCTTAGGTTTAGTTTCACCAAATCGAACAGTTGGTAAAAATCGTAGATACTCATTACTTGATATTGTGAAACTGCGGAATGTGCAGCGCTTAGTTGGTGAAGGTATAAATCTTGCAGGAATTGCACGGATCATGGAGCTTGAGCAAGCGGTTGCAAATATGGCATTTGAGGTAGCAAAGCTTCGCACCGAGGTAGATGCGTTGATTGAGGCAAATCCACCAAAGGCTTTGGTAAAGCGCAGTGGGCAAACAGTTGTTGTCTATCCAAAACAGTAAAGAATTTACACACTAGGCTCTCTGACATGTCATCACTTGAATCATTAAAAAAAGAGATTTTAAATAAAGCAGTTGTACACGGCAAAGTTATTTTGTCCTCTGGCAAAGAGGCAGATTATTACGTTGATCTGCGCCGGGTAACACTGGACGCGGTCGCTGCGCCATTAGTTGGCCAGGTAATGCTGGAGCTAACAAAAGATTTAAATTATGAAGCAGTTGGCGGCTTAACACTTGGGGCGGATCCAGTTGCAACTGCAATGATGCATGTGGCAGCGCAAAATGGGCGCAAATTAGATTCATTTGTTGTGCGCAAGGCCGAGAAAGCACATGGGCTGCAACGGCGAATAGAAGGCCCAGATGTTAAAGGCAAACGAGTTTTAGCGGTTGAAGATACCTCCACAACCGGTGGCTCAGTATTAACTGCAGTTGAAGCATTAAAAGAGGCTGGCGCAATTGTTGTTGCAGTTGCAGTCATTGTGGAGCGAGGGGCTGCGCCTAAAGTTATTGAGGCAGGGTATGAATACCGCGCTGCCTATCAGTTAAGTGATCTAGGGCTTTAATAAAGTTTTATAAAGATTTAAATAATTATTTGCCATTGATTCATCAGAGAAGTTAACCTCTAATAGATGTCTTGCTTGTTTTCCAACCTTTTCTAAATTATCAACACTTAAAGCAGTAATCACCTTTGCCATGGCGGCTGGATTGCCATTTACTAAGAATCCAGTCTCGCGATCTTTTATGAACTCATTAATGCCACCAACATTTTTTGCAATAGTTGCTTTCTCAAAGTTGGCTGCTTCTAAAATAACTAAACCCATTCCCTCGTTTTTACTTGTCAATAACAGTGCATCAAATGGTCGCTTAGGTGTGAAAGGTGCGTCAACCCAACCAGTGAAATCAACCTTAAGCCCCTTTGCTTTTTCTCTAACTGAATTTAATAACTCACCGCCACCAATCATGGTTAATGAGTAAGTATTCGGTTTTAGTTTTTCTAGCTCCTGCATAACCTCAATTGCATAAAATGGATCTTTAATATCGGTAAAGCGTCCTACCCAAAGTAGTTTTGTGCCATCACTCTTAGGCATTACCTCATCAATTAATGGAATTCCTAAGTGAATTACCTGCCAATTAAGCCGTTTGCCAATTCCTAATTTTTGTAAGGTGCTTTGGGTTTCATGGGTAATAGCAACTGCCACATCGGTAAATGAAGCCAGGATTTTTTCAACAATTGTAAAAGCAAAAGATTTGTACTTAGCAAAGTAGCCGTAAATTAAGTGGCCATGAAAGGTGTGAACCACCTTTATTTTTCGGCTAACTGATTTGGCTGCAACCCTGCCTAAAACACCTGCTTTAGAGGTGTGGGTGTTAACTACCTTTGGCTGCTCCTGCTTAATCAAATTGCGAATCTGGATAAAGGCTTTGATGTCATCTAATGGGTTAAGGGATCTATGCAGTGATTTTAATTTAAATAGAATTGCAGTTAGCTCATGATTTTCGGTGTAATCAGTTTCATTTCCTTCGCAGTAGCCGTAGCCAATTACTGATTCACACGATGGATGAATTGCATGTGTTAGGTGATCTAAGAAAACTGCTGGACCACCAGTATTCATTCTGGTAATTAAGTGCAAGACCTTCATTTGCTCTCCTTGCGCTCTTTATAAACTCTAGTTACCAGCGGTATTAAGGTGATTAAAACTATTACGCCAATTATTGGGTATAGGTAGTAATTTACCGAATCCTTTAACTGCTCACCTAATAGATAACCTATGCCAATAGCGACCTGAGTCCAAATTATTGCGCCAATTGCATTCCAGGTGGAAAACAACTTACGTTCTAGATTAACAACTCCACAAACTGGGTTTATCAATGTTCGAGCAAAAGGTATGAAGCGGCCAAAGATTAAGGCTTTGCGCGGGCCATACTGGTGTAACCATTTTTCAGTTGTTGCCAGCATTTTGTTATTAAAGAAGCGAGTATCTGCGCGCATAAAATACTTTCGGCCATACTTCTTGCCAAACCAATAACCAGCCTCACCACCAGCAATCGCTGCAACTGGGGCGAGTGTGAATAAAAGCGGTGCTGATAATTTGGCGTCCCCTAAAAGTGCGGCTCCTGAACCAGAGGCTGCGATACCTGCAAGAAAAACAACTTCACCACCTGGAAATATAAGCCCAATTAATAAACCAGTCTCCATAAAAATAATGCCAAGGACGCCGAGTAATCCAAGGGTGGAGACCACCGAGCTTGCATCTAATAGATCCATAAGGTTCATAAGGAAGGTCAGAGTATCTGCCCCTGCGGGCTAATTTGAGCGTGATCTATCCACCTGATACCTATTTATTTGTAAAAAGGCTAAGGGGTATGCGTAAACTCGGCCATCGCCCTTAACTTCAGGGGCTTTCTTAACACAACGCTCAAAGCTGAGCCCAACCCAAGGAGAGAGTCAATTGAATCTTGTCCAAGTCCAAGTAACTGGAGATAACCTAAACATCGTCTATGCCATCCTCGGCATTTCACTCTTAGCGCTCGCAATCGCGTGGGCACTTCGTGCGCAGGTGTTAGCGCAAGATCCAGGAACAGCGAAGATGCAAGAAATTGCAGCTGCGGTTCAAGAAGGTGCGGCGGCATATTTAGCTCGCCAATTTAGAACACTCTCTGTCTTTGTTGCACTTGTATTTGTTCTTTTATTCGCACTGCCTGGTGATACGGAAATTCGTATCGGTCGCTCATTATTCTTTTTAGTTGGCGCAGGCTTTTCAGCTCTCGTTGGTTACAACGGAATGTGGCTTGCAGTTCGTGCCAACGTTCGCGTTGCAGAGGCGGCTCGTAAGAAATCTGCCGAGCGCGCAGTACAAATTGCTTTCCGCACCGGCGGTGTTGTTGGTATGACAACTGTTGGTTTGGGATTACTTGGTGCTTCCCTTGTGGTGATCATTTACAAAGAAAATGCCCCATCAGTACTTGAAGGATTTGGTTTTGGCGCTGCCATGCTCGCGATGTTTATGCGCGTTGGTGGCGGTATCTTTACAAAGGCTGCAGATGTTGGCGCAGACCTAGTTGGTAAGGTTGAAAAGAATATTCCAGAGGATGACCCTCGAAACGCCGCAACCATTGCAGACAATGTTGGTGACAATGTTGGTGACTGTGCTGGAATGGCGGCTGATCTATTTGAATCCTATGCAGTAACACTTGTTGCAGCATTAATTCTTGGTAAAGCAGGATTCGGTGATGCTGGCTTGATTTACCCATTAATCGTTCCAGCGATTGGAATCATTACTGCAATTCTTGGTATTTTCTTAACTCGTCTTCGCCCATCTGATAAGACTGCGATGACTGCGATTAATCGCTCATTCTTTATGTCAGCCGTGATCAGCGCAGTACTAGTTGGTTTTGCAACCTACACATACTTGCCTAGCTCACTAAGAAACATGTCAGGTTTATCAATGGAGGCACAAAACGCTGATATCAACCCACGTGTACTAGCCCTTGGCGCAGTATTAATCGGAATTCTTTTAGCTGCAGCAATTCAAGTATTAACTGGCTTCTTTACAGAAGTTGGCAAGCGTCCAGTAAATGATGTCGCAGCCTCTTCTAAGACAGGGGCAGCAACAGTAATTTTGGCTGGTATCTCAGTTGGTTTTGAATCAGCTGTTTACTCAGCGTTACTAATTGCATCTGCTGTTTATGGCGCATTCCTACTTGGCGGTGGCTCAATTGTTCTCTCACTATTTGCAATCTCATTAGCCGGAACTGGTTTGTTAACTACTGTTGGTGTAATTGTTGCAATGGATACCTTTGGACCGATCTCAGATAACGCACAAGGTATTGCTGAGATGTCAGGAGATGTTAAGGGTGAAGGCGCAAAGATCCTTACCTCACTAGATGCTGTTGGAAATACAACTAAGGCGATTACAAAGGGAATTGCAATTGCTACAGCAGTACTTGCTGCAACAGCTTTGTTCGGTGCGTTTACTGATGCAATTAAGATTGCAGTAATTGATGCTGGCAAGAGCGCTTCATCTGTAGCACTTGAGTTCACTGGTGTTCTAGATATTGCAGATCCACGCAATTTGGTCGGATTAATTATCGGAGCTTCCGTTGTATTTATGTTCTCAGGTCTTGCAATTAACGCAGTATCTCGCGCAGCAGCAGCTGTTGTTGTTGAGGTTCGTGCACAATTTAAGAAGTACCCAGGAATTATGACTGGCAAGGTAAAGCCAGAGTACGGCCGTGTAGTTGATATCTGCACACGTGATTCACTGCGTGAACTTGCAACTCCTGGTCTGCTAGCAGTTATGGCACCAATTGCAGTTGGTTTTGGTTTAGGTGTTGGCGCACTCGGTGCCTACCTTGCTGGATCAATTGGTACTGGAACATTAATGGCAGTCTTCCTATCTAACTCAGGTGGTGCTTGGGATAACGCAAAGAAGATGGTTGAAGATGGTTCATACGGTGGTAAGGGCAGTGAAGCGCATAAAGCCACAATCGTTGGTGACACTGTTGGTGATCCATTTAAAGACACTGCAGGTCCTGCAATTAACCCATTGATTAAGGTAATGAACTTAGTTGGTTTATTAATTACACCAGCGATTGTTGGCTTTGCATTAGATAACAATGAGGGTACATCTCGCATGATCGCCCTTGTTGCAACTCTTGCAATTGTGGTTGCGTTAGTTCGCAACCGCCGCGCCTCAACCGCGATTGGCTAATTAATTTGGGCACAAAGCTAGTAATCGTTGAATCCCCAGCGAAGGCGCGCAAGATTGGCTCCTTCCTTGGGGATGATTACGTTGTTGAAGCATCTGTTGGTCACATTCGCGACCTGCCGCAACGCGCAGCAGATATTCCTAAAGAGTTTAAGAAGTTTGCGTGGGCTAAAGAGGGTGTAAATATTGAAGAGGATTTCGCTCCACTTTATGTAATTAACCCAGATAAAAAAGCAAAAGTTTCAGAGTTAAAAGAGTTAATGAAAGATGCCGATGAATTAATTCTGGCAACGGATGAGGACCGCGAAGGTGAAGCAATTGCATGGCACCTAATTGAAGTGTTGCGACCAAAGATTCCAGTTAGGCGAATGGTTTTTCATGAGATTACTAAAGAGGCGATTCAAAAAGCAGCTAAGGAAACTCGGGATTTAGATTATCGATTAGTGGATGCCCAGGAAACACGTCGTGTATTAGATCGCCTATATGGCTACCGCTTATCTCCAGTTTTATGGAAAAAAGTTATGCCACGTATTTCAGCAGGACGTGTGCAATCTGTTGCAACTAGATTAATTGTTGAGCGCGAGCGTGAACGGATGGCATTTATTTCTTCCGCTTGGTGGGATTTAGCAGCTGTGTGTGCGCCAGGCTTTAACGCCCGACTTTTATCCCTTGAAGGCAAGCGGGTTGCTGCGACAAATGATTTTGATTCAAATGGTGGCATTAAAGAGAAATCACTCGAGAATATTTTGTTGTTAGATGAAGCTGGCGCTAGAGAACTAGTGCAATCTCTATCTGGGCAATCTCTTATTGTTAAATCACTTGAAGAGTCACCACGAACTGAGCGCCCTAAAGCGCCATTTACAACATCTACTATGCAACAAGATGCCGGCTCTCGTTTAGGTTGGGGCGCGCAGTTAACAATGCGTATTGCCCAGCGCTTATATGAAAATGGCTACATCACTTACATGCGTACTGACTCGGTAACTCTTTCTTCTTCTGCAATAGCTGCTGCGCGCTCATCTGCGCAAGCACTTTATGGAAAAGAGTTTGTGCCAGCAACACCGCGTGTTTATGAAGGTAAAACAAAAAATGCTCAAGAAGCACACGAGGCAATTCGCCCAGCAGGGGATGCATTTAAAACACCAGGTGAGTTAGCGCCAGAGTTATCACGGGATGAATTTGCACTTTATGATTTAATTTGGAAGCGCACTGTTGCTTCTCAAATGTCAGATGCTAAGAAACAACAGATGCGAGTTGATTTTGATGTTAAAACTAAGACAGGTAAAGATGCAATCTTTCGTGCCAATGGTTCAGTACTTACCTTCGCAGGATTTTTAGCAGCTTATGAAGAGATTGCAGAAGATAAGAGTGATGCTGAAGATACTGATCGCAGGCTTCCAGCAATGTCAGTTGGGGAGAAGATTTCAGTTAATGAATACACCTGTGAGGGGCATGAAACCAAGCCACCAGCACGTTATACCGAGCCAACTCTTGTTAAAAAGCTAGAAGAGCTCGGTATTGGGCGGCCTTCAACTTTTGCTTCGATTATGCAGACAATTCAAGATCGTGGCTACGTTGCAAAACGCGGGCGCGCTCTAGTTCCAACATTTCTAGCATTTTCTGTAACTGGCTTGCTAGAACAACACTTTACAAAGTTAATTGATTACGAGTTCACCGCCTCAATGGAGGAGGATTTAGATCGAATTGCAAATGGTGAAACAGAAAGAGTTGCTTGGCTGACAAACTTTTTCTATGGAAGTGAGAACAACCCAGGATTAGAAGATCTATCAGCAGATCTTGGCGCCATTGACGCACAAGCAATTAACACCATGAAGATGGGTGAGGATATTGAAATACGTGTTGGTCGCTTTGGTGCATATTTGCAACAAGGACAAGGTGAGGAGCGAAAGTTTGCCAATATTCCAGAGGAGATGGCACCGGATGAGTTAACACTTGCTAAAGCAATTGAATTACTTGCTAAACCATCTGGTGAGCGAAAGTTAGGAACTGATCCAGAAACTGGGCTTGAAGTAATTGCAAAATCTGGACGCTTTGGTGCTTACATCACCGAAGTATTCCCAGAAGAAATTGTTGAAGAGGGTGCAAAGAAAAAGCGAAAGAAGAAAGATGCACCGAAGCCAAAGACTGCTTCCCTTCTTTCAACAATGACACTAGATACTATTGATTTAAAGGACGCTCTCCGTCTGCTTTCACTTCCGCGCACACTTGGCACATACCAAGATGAACCAATCACTGTTCAAAATGGTCGCTATGGCCCATATATGAAACATGGTGCAGACTCTCGAACACTAACGAGTGAGGATCAACTTTTCTCAATTGGACTGGAAGAAGCAATTGAAATTTACAAACAACCAAAGGTGCGCAGGCGCGGTGTTGCAAAGCCGCCACTTAAAGAGTTAGGACAAGATCCAACAACTGGTAAAGAGGTAATTGTTAAAGATGGTCGCTTTGGTGTTTATGTAACAGATGGTGAAGTAAATGCAACCCTTCGCAGAGGAGATGCAGTTGAACTTCTAACAATTGAGCGAGCACTTGAATTACTAGCTGGGCGCCGGGCATGGGAGTTAGAAAACCCTGGTGGATCGGGTAAGAAAAAGAAAAAAACATCGGCCAAGAAAACTGCGCCTACATTGACTGAGAAAACTATTAAAGGCGCAGGTGCTAAGAAGAAGGCCAAGAAAGCTGCTACTGGTGTGGGAAAGCAATCTAATCGATGATCCATCTAAAGTTACAAGAAGCTATCTCGAACGATTCCTCAATAACAAGAATAAAAACTACAATTAAAGAAAAAAAGAATTGATTTTTAAAACTTGGTACTCTTAAAATAAATTTTTCATAAGATATTCACTCAAACTTTAAGCAACTTTGGCCAGTAGACTCATACACATAATTAATAAGTTTATTGGGGCGGAAAGTAAGGTCATAAAACACACTTAGGACGAAATATGGTAGGTTCGCCAAGTAAGAAAGGTTAAGCTTAATGGTTTATTTAGTTCATACGGATATATCGAGAATAGATCTAGGAATTCTTAGAAATTCTAAGTATGGGACCAAGCCACAAAATCGGGTAATAAATTATCTAGATAAGCAACTCAATTACGGAGAGTTATGGTTTCCTGCCTATAACTATAATTTTGGTGGAACAAGGAAATTTAACCCGCACCAAGATGGTACTAGCGTCGGAGCTGTAAATTCGGCGGTACTGAATATGCCGAACTCTGTACGAACCTTCACCCCAATTTACTCTCATGTTGGCTTTGGCTCAGTTTTAAGCCCAAAAATAAAAGAGCTATACAAACCATTCGATCTTGGCTCAGAATTTGAAGAACTTTTAAACGCAGATGCACAAGTATTATTCTTGGGCGCAAGTTTTAACTCGTTTACATTTCTGCACTATATAGAAGAAGTTAACAAAATTGATTACAGATACACAAAGACAATTGCTGGTGTGTTAGAAATTAAGGAAAATACTCACAGAACTTCGTTGGAATTGAAAGTTAGGCCACTTGGCAGAAATCTAAATTATGACTGGAGTAAAATAGAAAAAGACTTGCGAGAGAATAATGTGATTAGGACAGTAACCGGAATCGCCACCAAAAACATGGTTCTAAATATGTCAGCTTCGCTAAAGTTGATAACTAAACTCATTAAGAAAGATCCTTACTATCTACTAGACTCAGAAACCAAAGAATGGGTAATGCGTATAATAAATGAAAAGAAACGCCCATTCCAATTAGAAGATTTTGAAGGGCTAAAAATTTGAGCTTACCTAGCAAATTCTATAATTATCAAAACCCAATTGGTGAAAGAATAATCCGAATGCGAGATGCCACCAACAACGACTCTGAAAATTTATACACTGGTAAAATATTTTGTCTAAGGAATGAAGCTTGGGAGCCATACTTAAGTCACTCAGTAAGAATTGCAAAATCCTTCAGTCTTGATTTGTCAATAGAATGCTCAAACTATGATGATTCATTAATTTCCTTTCCAAAATCCCACGATAATCCAGTGATCATTTGGATAAATTGGAATAGAATCTTGAACCAAGAGCAGTATTTGGATGAACTTAGTTCCTTTTCAGATTTTCAAAACAAAACTTACCTCGTACTTCCAAATTTTGGATCCAAGGAATTGACTAAGTTCAAAGATCAAGTCATTAAAAGACTGCCATGGGTGCGATTAATCGAACCATCCCATGACGATAAATCAACTAAAAATCTAGATTTAGGGTATTCAAAAAATCAAATTTTGGAAATCGTAACTTCTATTGGGCAGAATATTGGACCGCTACTATTTAATCCAAAAATCAAAGCCATAATTACTGATCTTGATAACACTTTGTATTCTGGAGTTCTAGGCGAGGATTTAATTGAGAATCTGAAAGTTTCAGAACAACAAAGAAATATACAGAAAAAACTCGGAGCACTTTATACTAATGGCGTACTGCTAAATATTATGTCAAAAAACAATAATTCAGAAGTAGAATCCCTTTTCAATGCTCCTGAGATTATCTCCTTGCCAAAGAATAATTTTACGTGCATCGTTGCAAACTGGGCAAGTAAAACCGTGGGAATTGATGAAATATTAAGTCAACTCAATATAGACGAGGAGTCCATTGTATTTTTAGATGACAATCCTCGAGAGTTGGCTGAAGTTGCACTGTCCTTTCCTAGAATGCTACTGGTAAATGCAGCCGATTCAGAGAAGTTAAATAAAATTCTAGGGTTGGACTTGTTTTCAATTCAAAATTCCAATTTAATTTCGAGTGAGCAACGGTCGGCAGATATAAAAGCAAATAAACAAAGGCGCACACATATCGAAATGGCAGAGAATAACGATGAGGTACTGAAAAGAATGAAAACTAAAATCGTTACTAAACCAGCGAAGTTGCAAAAAGAATATGAACGAGCTGAAGAATTGTTTAAGAAAACCAATCAGTTTAACTTTTCGAATCGTAGAACCGAGATCAATTATCATGAAGATTTGGGTGTTGTTAAAATATTGGTATCCAGCGTCTCAGATATTTTCTCAGATAGTGGCATAATTAGTGCTTTGCTTTACTCAAAAGTGCACGGAAACATTATCGAAATTAGTGAGTTTGTGATATCGTGCAGAGCCTTAGGTCGGGGAATCGAGAAATATATTTTTAAGTCCATGCTTGATGTCTTGAGGAATGAGCAAGAGTCTGACGCTAAAACAGAAATACGAATCAACTACAGTGCGTCGAACAGAAACGTACCAGCAAATCATTTTCTTCAAGAATGGTTTTCTGATTTGAATGCGTCAGGACTTTACAAACTTAACAATCTGTTCTCAAAGCAAGTTTTAAATACATTTGGTGAAGCATGAAACCCATAGAAAGTAGGGCTGAAAAGGTATTTAAGAAAGTATTCGAAACTGAGAATATAACTGCGTTAAACAAAAAAGTTTCCCCAGAGTGGGATAGTTTAAAACATATCGAACTGGTCCTAGAATTAGAAGATGAATTTGCAATAGAATTCACAAACTCTGCAAGTTCCGAAATATACGATTTTAACTCATGCATAAAGACACTGCTGGAAACTTTATGAACATTGGTAAGGACTATGAAATTCATCATTTTGGTTACGCGACGAAAAATATTGAAGAAACTGAGAAGTTATTTCAATTAATTGGGTTTATTGCAGAATCCGAATTAATTCATGATGAAATTTTGGGAGTTTCAGTGAAGTTTTATAAAGCGGAAAACTCTGAGACTCGACTCGAAATTGTGTCACCGATTGACAACGCTAATAATCCAATAAGTTCCATCCTGACAAAACGTCCCGGACTTTACCACATTGGTTTTCTCTCGAATGATTTTTCTCAAACTGCGAAAACACTTAACTTAAAGTCGATAAGTGAAAGCAGGCCGGCCAAGGCGTTCGGTGGCTCACATGTGCAATTTTTTGTTTCCAAAGATTTAACAATAATTGAACTGATTGCAAAGTAGGACGGGTTTTTGATGGATACTGAATTCAGTGGCACTGAAATGCATGATTTTGCAAAACTTATATGGCCTCTAAATCGTAGTTTAACTGGAGATGGCGTGCGGGAAACTTTAGATTTTATAAAGGGAGAGCTTCCTGAATTAGAAGTATTGACTTTCAAGTCAGGTCAAAAAGTTTTTGATTGGAAAATTCCAAACGAATGGAACGTTAATTATGCTTATATTGTTGATCCAAATGGAGCAAAAATCTGTGATTTTCATGAAAACAACTTGCATTTAGTTGGCTACAGTGAATCTGTAGAGAAGACGTTGACACTCCAAGACTTGTTGCCTTATCTGCACTCATTACCGGATCAACCGAATGCCATTCCATACATTACTTCGTACTATGAGTCGAGGTGGGGATTTTGTTTGTCACATGACCAAAAATTAGCCTTAAAAGAGGGCGATTACAAAATATGCATATCGACATCTACAGTTCCCGGAGAACTACTTATTGGTGAAATTTTCATCCCTGGAAAGAGCAAAAAGGAAGTCTTCTTCTCAACTTATACATGTCATCCTTCCATGGCAAATAATGAGATCTCCGGCATTACTGTAAGCACATTTCTCGCAAAGTATCTACTTAGTAGAAACGATCTTTTCTATAGTTATAGATTCGTGTTTTTACCAGAAACAATAGGATCACTCACATATTTACAAAAGAATTATAAGAGGATGAAGAAAAATATTATTGCTGGATTCAACCTAACTTGCATCGGAGATGATCGTAACTATTCTTATCTACCGAGCAGAAAAGGGGACACTCTCAGCGATAAAGCCGCCTTACACATTCTCAATAACTGTTTCCCAGGGTACAAAACATACTCATGGCTGGAGAGGGGAAGCGATGAAAGACAATACTGCGCGCCTGGCCTAGATTTACCGATAGCTTCTTTGATGCGAACGAAGTACGGGGATTATCCTGAGTACCACACAAGCCTTGATGATCTAATTCATGTAGTAACACCCTCCGGGCTTAAAGGTGGTTTTAATCTAGTTAAGAAAGTAACCCAGGCTATCGAGTGGAACATGACTCCTAAAAGTTTTTTCTTGGGAGAACCGATGTTAAGTAAACGCAACTTATATCCCTCTCTATCCACAAAAAGTCCTCAGAAAGAAATAAGGTTTCGGATGGACATTATTTCATATTCAGACGGATCTAAATCATTAATAGATATTGCGAATCTATTAAACAGAGAAATAGAAGAAGTTTATGAACAAGCAAAAATACTTCAAAAATCGAAAATTATAAGATTTTAACTTTCAAGTTTTCGATAACTACCATTGCGACTGCATACTCAGTACAGTGAGAGATACTCAAATAAACAAACTTGTCTTCAGCATACTTTCGTAGTTCACCAAAAAAAATAAACTTCGGTTTACCACTACTATCATTGGTGACCTCTAAGTTTTTTTCGTTGAACAAACCTTGCTGATCAAGAGCCTTAAAGAATGCTTCACGTGCAGCAAAGTGCCCAGCTAAACTTTGATCAGGAAGACTTTGTTCGCTAGATGAAAAATACTTCAATTTAAATCGAGGGGACTTAGAAGTTTTTGTAAACCTAGCAATATCAACAATGTCTATTCCAATTCCAAGAATCACGGCAATGATTTTATAGGACTTTTGGTGTTTCAGGAAAGCGCCTTTTTTGCCCTAGAGAATCAACGCTGTGGACCACATGTTGTTGATTAGGCCAATTCTAGAGGAATTAACACCCACTGAAACTTTAAATCCTAGAAATCAACTTCACTTAAACAAAAAGGTATCCTTGGGAAGTGGCTTTACCTTATATAGCAAACCCTACTAATTCCGAATCCCGTAGCGTCCTTGCAATTCCTGCATTTCGCAAGTTATGGAATGCAATGGCATTTTCATCCTTTGGTGATTGGCTTGGGTTATTAGCATCAACAGCGCTAGCTCAACAGTTATCTGGTGGAGACTATGCAAAAGCTAACTTTGCAATTGCTGGTGTTTTTATTGTTCGGCTTCTTCCTGCGGTAATTCTTGGACCATTTGCCGGTGTGATTGCAGATAGGTTTGATCGACGTAAGTTAATGGTTACCTGTGATGTGCTTCGGTTTGCACTCTACGCGTCAATACCAATTGTTGGAAATTACTTTTGGCTCTACACCGCAACCATTTTGGTTGAAACTGTTACTTTATTTTGGTCACCAGCTAAAGAGGCTTCAGTTCCAAATTTGGTTCCAAAACATAAATTAGAGAGCGCTAATCAGGTTTCACTTCTTGCTTCGTATGGAACTGCGCCAATTGCGGCAATCATTTTCTCACTCCTTGCAATTTTTTCTGGTGCGATTAACTCAGCACTTGGTAACACAACTCCAGCAAGTGCGGCGGATATTGCACTGTATATAAACTCATTTAGCTTTTTATACTGCGCCTACATTGTTTGGAAGCTAAGAGAGATTCCACCAGGTGCTGCAACAACGGAGGCATCTCCTGGAGTTGGCAGAGCACTCCTTGAAGGCTTTGAATTCATTAAAGGTTCAAAGATTATCCGCGGCCTAATTATTGGAATGCTTGGTGCATTCTTTGCAGCGGGTGCGGTAATTGGTTTAGCTAGAACCTTTGTTGATGATCTACAAGCTGGCGAGGCTGCGTACGGTGTTTTATTTGGCGCAGTATTTACCGGCCTGGCGTTAGGTATTTCATTTGGACCAAAGGTATTTGCTCAGTTCTCGCGCCGGCGTTTATTTGGTGCATCTTTAACCATTTCAAGCCTGCTTTTAGTTTTACTCTCTTTAGTTTTAAACCTAGTTCTTGCAATATTTATTGTTGTATTACTTGGCGCATTTGCCGGTATCTCATGGGTTACAGGTTTCACCATGCTTGGCATGGAAGTTGCCGATGAAGTTCGCGGGCGCACCTTTGCGTTTGTACAATCCTTAGTTCGCGTATCACTTGTTTTGGTTTTAGCAATCGCACCACTTGTAGCGGCGGCTATTGGAAAACACACATTCTCCTTTAGAACCACATCGGTTACTTATAACGGTGCAGCATTTACGATGTTTGCCGCTGGCTTAATTGGCATGGTTGTTGGCATCATCTCTTACCGGCAGATGCGAGATCGCCCAAATGTTTCACTTTGGAGTGATTTGTTATCATCACTTCGTGGTGATTTAGGGGCCATCACAGGAAACATCACAAAGGGTTTGTTTATTTCCTTTGAAGGTGGCGAAGGTGCTGGTAAATCTACACAGACAAAATTATTAAAAGAATGGTTGGAAAAGCAGGGTGAGACAGTTGTTCTAACCCGCGAACCCGGTGGCACAACACTTGGTAATCAAATAAGACAGATTTTGTTAGATAACAACACAGGAGTAATCAGTCCAAGATCTGAAGCGCTTATGTATGCAGCAGATCGTGCACACCATGTTTACTCTGTTATTCGACCAGCACTAGATCGTGGTGAGGTTGTAATTACTGATCGCTATATTGATTCATCTATTGCTTATCAAGGCGCAGGTCGAGTTCTACTTCCATCTGAGGTCTCTCGCATTTCGCGTTGGGCGACTGAGTCATTAACGCCATCTCTAACAATTATTTTAGATCTACCTGCTGAAATTGGTTTAGGCCGCCTGCACACAACCGATCGGCTTGAATCTGAACCACTTAACTTTCACGAACGTGTGCGCCAAGAGTATCTAAACATGGCTCAAGTAGATCCAGAGCGATATCTAGTAGTCGATGCTAGACAAAGTATTGAACAAATTCATTCCTCGATAATTGAAAGAGTTTCAACTCTTGCTGCATTAAAAGAAAAAGTAAAAAAATGAGTTCAGTATTTGATAATTTAATTGATCAAGAAGCGGTGATTAAAACTCTAAAAGAAGCAATTGCTGCTTCAAAGGACTCTACGAATAGCTCTCAAAACATGACCCACTCTTGGTTGTTTACTGGACCTCCTGGTTCTGGCAGATCAAATGCTGCAATTGCATTTGCATCTGGGTTACTTTGTAAAAAAGGTGGTTGTGGTAACTGCATTGACTGCACATCAGTAATTGATGGCTCTCATGCGGATATTGAGTTAGTACGGACTGAAGGTTTATCAATCAAGGTTGATGAGGTTAGAGAGTTAATTACTAGAACTTCTTGGTCACCTTCTGTGGGCAATTATCGGGTTGTTGTAATTGAGGATGCTGATCGGTTAACAGAGTCTGCAGCAAATGCACTATTAAAAGTAATAGAAGAGCCGGGCGCTAGAACTGTTTGGTTGCTGTGCGCCCCAACTCTTACAGATGTGATTCCAACAATTAGATCAAGGTGCCGGCACTTAACCTTGCGCACACCATCCATTAAGGCTGTCACTAAACTGTTGATTGAACGTGATGGGATTGATCCAAAAATGGCGGAGTTTGCAGCAAATGCTGCTGGGGGGCATATCGGCCGCGCGAAGTATCTAGCTACAAATGAAGAAGCAAGAAACACGAGAGAGAAGATTTTAAACATTCCATTTACTGTAAAGGATTTGGCATCTGCTTTTGAGGCAGCAAATACTTTGGTGGAACTTGCAAAATCTCAAGCTATGGCTGAATTAGAGGTTAGAGATGAAGCAGAACTTGTTAAGTTAAAAGAGTCTTATGGAACAACAGGAAGCAAGTTGGCAACGGGCGGAAGTAAGGCAGTTAAGGAGTTAGAGAAGGAGCAAAAAACTAGATCAAGTAGAATGATAAAAGATTATCTAGATCAAAGTTTTTTAGAGTATCAAAATCAATTTAGATCAGAATTAACAAGTGCAGAGAATTCGGTGAATGTAGCCAGCAAAATCATTCAAAAAATTAACGCAGTTGATGAATCAAGACGAAAATTAGCTAATAACTCATCAATTCAGTTAATAACCGAATCACTCTTCTGTCAGATAAGGTAAAATTCACAAATGAGAATTCCTCCAGTTTATAAACAGTTTAGACAAATTTTATCCGTTTATAACAAACGGGATAGAGAAAAACTCCTTTTAGTGGCACTGAGCCAAGTCTTCCTTGCATTTCTAGACCTATTGGGCGTGGCCCTTTTGGGTGTTATCGGTGCACTCTCTGTGTATGGAATTCAATCTAAATCACCTGGTAGCAGAGTCAATCAAATCCTAGATTTAACAAATTTAAACCAGTATAACTTTCAACAGCAAGTTGCAGTACTAGGAGGAATCGCTGCTTTTGTTTTAATCTTTAAAACCGTGGTTTCTGTTTTTTTAGTTAGAAAAACTCTTTTGTTTGTAAGCAGGCGAGGCGCTATAATTTCATCAAATTTAATTCGTGATTTATTCTCTAAGTCAGCCACAGATCTAAACAAACATACGAATCAGGAAATTATTTATTCAACTACTTTAGGTGTTGAGAATTTAACAACCAGGGTAATTGGAAGCGCACTAATGATATTCTCTGACTTAGTGCTTCTTTTTGTACTTTTCGTGGGCTTACTGTTTGTAAATACTTCTATTTCCTTGTCAATATTTATAATTTTTACATTTGTCGCATTAGCGTTAAATAAATACATGAAGTCAAGCACCTATAAATTAGGCATAGATGAAGCCCGCCTAGGATTGAATAGTAACGAGAGTATTATCGAGGCCCTAAATTCTTATAGAGAATTAGTGGTAAAAAATCGTAGAAGCTTTTATATTGAAAAAATTACTAATTTAAGGATGGATCTTGCGGTTGTTACTGCAAAGAAAAATTTTATGCCTAACTTAAGCAAATATGCATTTGAAATATCTTTGATCGTTGCTTCATTTATAATAGCAGGCATTCAATTTGCTTTGTATAATTCAAGTCAAGCGATTGCAAGTTTAGCTATCTTCTTGGCCGCTTCAACTAGGATTGCCCCGGCAATTTTAAGGATTCAGCAAAGTACAATTTATCTAAGGCTTGGACTAGGTACAGTCGAAAAAACGATGAGTATGATTGATTTTGCTAGATCTGGATACCACGACAAATTAATTAGTACCCCAAAAAGCTTTGATCATAGTAACTTCCAACCTTCGGTCGTTATAGAAGATTTAACCTTCAGATATAAAAATAATTCAAATTTTTCTATCCAAAATTTAAACCTCCAAATTGCACCAGGTTCTCAAGTAGCAATCACAGGTTCATCTGGCGCGGGCAAAACAACACTAGTTGACTTGATTTTAGGAGTTTTTTCAAATGATAACGACTCAGTAAAGATAAGTGGGTTAACTCCACTGTCTGCTTTTGTTAGATGGCCCGGAGCTGTAGCTTACGTACCACAGAATATTAACATTATGAATACTACAATTCGAGAGAATATATCTCAAGGATTTGAATTTGATCCCTTAGATGATGAAAGAGTTTGGAACTCCCTTAAAGTTGCACATTTGGATGAATTTGTAAAAACTCTGCCTTTGGGAATTGACACGCATGTCGGAGAGTTTGGTAATCAGTTAAGTGGTGGACAACGCCAAAGACTGGGAATCGCGCGAGCTTTATTCTCTTCACCAAAACTATTAATTCTTGATGAGGCGACCAGCGCTCTAGACGGAGAAACGGAAGCTCTTATTTCTCAAACAATTAAAGAGCTTAAAGGTAAGTGCACCGTGATTTTGATCGCACATAGACTTTCTTCAGTAATAAACGCGGATAAAGTTGTGTATATGGATGGCGGTAAAATTGCAGCAGAAGGCACTTTCTCCGAAGTAAGAAAATTATCGCTCAATTTTGAAAAACAGGTAAAACTCATGGGCATAGATAACTAGAAAACTTAAATCAAATCTTTTACCGAATATCACAGCATAACATTCGGACTGGGTGCGTGAGAAATATGAAGCAAGACTTTATTTCGATTTCTCATATAACTCACCCAAAAAACAAGTAAAATTCTTTTCATGGGAACGACGCATGATGAAGCAATGAAACATGAATACCTACCTTTCAAGCTTCAAGAAATTGTTAATGAAAACAAGTCAACGTTATTTTTGATGAATCCTTACTTTAGAATTCAAAAAAATGATGAAGAATCACAGAAAAAATATAAAAGTTTAAAATATAACAAAATAAATAGATACCGCAAATATAAAATGATTTACCAGATACCAAAAGGAATAATCAAAGTAACTGGTTTTTTCGTTGGCAGCTTGTTCTTTTATCGACAAATTAAATATTTCAAAACAAATAAATTAAATGCTGAAGCATTGTTTATCTCACATGCAACTAAAAATAACATATATGAAGAAAAGGATTTGTTTTTCGCAGATTTACCAAAACTTGTTAATAAAGAAAATTGCACGGTGTTATACTTAAATCACACAAGGAGCCAATATTCAAAGATTCTAAAGAAATTAACAGAAAAGCAAATCAGTAAAAACGTTCTACTCATGCCGAAATTTTTACATCCCTTAGAAACAAAAGAGTTTTTGCGAACAATATTGGGACTTCTAAGCAACCATTTAAGGCTCGCAAGTAAATACAGGAAATTAGAACCCATCAAGGCTAACATTTTAATGGAGTCGATCCCTTGGATATTCAGCAGGGAAACGTACAATAACTTTAACTTGGTCAAGAGAACGGTTGAATTACAAAAAATTCATCTAATAAGGAATGTTTTCCTTACTTTAGAAGGATACAACTATGAAGAATTGCTTGCAACACACTTAACCAGTAAAAATAGGGACATAAATTTGTATTTCTATCAACATTCACCCCTAACTAAAGCTCATACAGGGTTTCAATTGTTTATAACGAATTTTACTAAAAAAATTTGTATCCTGACTACGGGAACAGCTTATTCGAGTTTTCTACGGGGGCTATCCAATCAAAACGAGGTTATATGTGTAGGTAGTCAAAAAGTGATGAAACCAATTAAGCCATCGCAGAATAAGGGTATATCGATATTGATCACTCCAGAAGGAAAAATTGGGCAAACTGAGAAATTTCTTCAATTTACTCTACGAATTGCTAAAGTTTGCCCCAGTATTTTCTTTATATTTAGGCTTCATCCTAACCTAGTATTAAAACGTACAACGAAAAAATTAATTAGGGCTTTTGTGTATCTCGATAACATAGAGATCTCAACAGAATCATTAGCATGCGACATTTCTCGAACGAAAGCAACTATGTACACTGGATCAGCGGCGGTTATAGAAGCGCTTAACTCAAAGAATTTACCAATTTTTGTTGATTTCGAGGATAACTTAAATCTAGATGTCTTTAGCATAGCAAGCTTTAATTACCCTCGAATTAATCCATTGAATTTCGAAGTAGAGATTAATTTAATTGTAGATCAAATAGATAATTTAAAGGGTAATTCCTTTAATGTGGCATCGCTCTATCAGCAATTTCAATTACCTCAAAAACTAGTTAACAGGTTAAAGGCCTAGTTAATATTTTCATTTTCGCTATTTAACATAGCAATCAAAAGAATTTTTGACTTTACTTTATCTCTGGGTAATCTCAATATGTTCAAAAGAAATCTAAGGCAAAGGATCATTTTTGAAAGATTAAACTTATACTTTCTTCGGAGTGGAAGAATAAAAAATATAAATCGTGCTACGGTCAACATTTTATAACTGTAAATTCTCATGCTCGGTCTCGAGCAAACTAAATAACCTGTCCAAATTGTAATGTACTTAAGCTGTTTAAAATTTATAGTTACTCTTGAGTGAGGTAATTGCTCAAGCAAAATAATCGAAGGATCATAGATTAGTTTTGAAGTGCGCGCTACATTAGATGAAAAAATCACATCTTCATAAGCGGCATACTTTGAATCTAAAACCGGCAACATGTATTGATTTAAACAATCCTTGCGCCAAATCGAAGCGCCATTCAACCATTCTGTATAGGTGAATTCACTAAAAGCATATTTCAGAGCTCTACCAGAGGGTTTAATTCTTCCGATTCGAGTCTGCGATTGAAATTTCCTTCGTTTTGAATGTTGAAAATTCTGTGATTTATGAGTTAAATTTGTTCCAATTCCACTCACATTCTCCTGCCGTATTAGTTCAATTCTTTGCAATGCGCGAGTCAAAGTGGACGGAATTAACTCCAAATCGTCGTCTAAAAAGAACACCCAATCTATTGTTGGGTTGAGCATTTGTATTGCGATCATCTTTTGATTCGATTGGCCAATTCGGTGAGTATGATGATGAAGTATTTTAAGTGACTTTCGATGCGTCTCAACAATTTCTGATATATCTACACCTGATGAAACAATGATTATAGAATCAGGTTTCAGCTCAGATACTTGAATTGAATTCAATAGATTATTGAGCATTTCTGGCCTGTTTCTAGTGCAGATGATAAGAGCTAAATTCAATTCCATTCCCCATCCTTACGCTATAACCCAAATCATATATTGATATAGAATTAAGTCTTATGAAAAGTTCTAAAATGTCAGTATTAGTTTCAGGCGCCTCAGGTTTATTAGGTGCTCGATTCTGTGCCCACTACAAGAAACAAGGAAATTTTGTCGGGGCACTTTATCGTTCGAAGCCACCAGTGGATTTTGATGTAAAGTATAAAATCGATCTTTTAAATATAGATCAATTATCTAGAATTTCTGAAAGTTATGACCTGATTATTAATTGTGCAGGTTTTACTAATGTTGAAGAAAACGAAAAGTTCCCCGAAAAGTCTTGGCTAGGTAACGTGGTAACAGCGAGTAACTTATCTGACTTGGCCAGAAATCGTAAAGTAAAATTTGTCCATATTAGTACGGATCATTTTGACTCTCATATTAAATCTCCAAGGAATGAACTTGTGGATATTCGTCCTATAAATCAATATGGATACGCGAAACTCGAAGCAGAAAAAACAATCCTATTTTCCAATCAAGAAGCTTTAATTATCCGTAGTAATTTTTTTGGTAAAAGTAAATCAGGCTCAAACTCTTTATTGGATTGGATATTGAAACAAATTAAAGACAAGAAAGCAATTCAGGGGTACTCAGATGTATATTTCAGCCCGTTATCTATTGGGGTCTTGATGCAATCTATCGATCAGCTTATAGATAAAAACTTAGATGGTATCTATAATTTAGGCTCACGGGATGTAGTGTCGAAACTTGAATTTATAAAACTTGTTTATCAACACTTTGGCGTAGACGAGAATTTACTTCAAGACAGCACTATTGATTTGAATCCTATACTGGCTAAGCGACCCAAATTTATGGCTTTGGATAGCGGCAAGTACGAGAAAGATTCAAGATTAAGTATGCCAATGGTTGAAGATATGTTGAAGTCTGAATTGATGTTAAACTAATTTTATGAGTTCAATTGAAGAGATATTCTCTGGGAAAACTGTCCTCGTAACCGGAGGTACTGGTTCGTTTGGAAAATCTTTTGTAAAACGTTTGCTTTCAGTAAAAGACATTAAAAAAGTTATAGTTTTTAGTCGTGATGAATTAAAGCAATTTGAAATGCAGGAGATACATAAATCGGAAAAGCTCCGATATTTTTTAGGAGATGTAAGAGATTACAATCGCTTAGAGCAGGCTACTTTTGATGTAGACATGGTTGTGCATGCAGCAGCGATGAAACAAATTCCTGCCGCGGAATACAATCCAATGGAAGCTATAAAAACTAACATTCTCGGAGCAGAAAATATAATTAGGGCCGCGATCTACAACAATGTTTCAAAGGTAGTCGCGCTAAGTACTGATAAGGCAGCAAACCCAGCTAACTTGTATGGAGCAACAAAGTTATGTTCCGATAAACTTTTCGTAGCAGGCAACCATTTAGCTGGCAAACGAGATACTAGATTTAGTGTGGTTCGGTATGGAAACGTTTTAGGTTCAAGAGGATCTGTTATTCCGTTTTTCCTTGAGAAAGCTAAAACTGGCGAAATTCCAATCACGGACCCAAGAATGACTCGGTTTTGGCTTAGCCTTGATCAAGGAGTTGATTTTGTAATTGATTCCTTGCATAGAATGACGGGTGGAGAAATATTCGTCCCAAAGATCCCAAGTTTTAAAGTAACCGATGTTGCAAAAGTTGTTGCTCCAGATATCAGACACGCGACAATAGGTATTAGACAAGGCGAGAAACTACACGAAGTCATGATTACCGAAGACGATTCATTAAATACATTGGAATTTGATGATCATTATGTGATTTCTACATCTCCAAAAACCTATAAAAATAATCTGGGCCAGAAAGGCAATATTGTTAAAGAAGGGTTTCGATTTAGTAGCGAAACTAATCCTGATTGGTTTACAAATGAAACATTCAAAGCCTTTTTAGTAAAAATTGGTTTAATTTCTTGATCCCATACGGTCGCCAGACGATCAATTTTCGGGACGTCTACGAGGTAGCAAAACAACTAAGTTTTAAGTCGCTAACACAAGGCAACAAAACTCTGGAGTTTGAGAAATTTGCAGCAGAATACTGTGGCGCAAAGTACGCCATTGCTGTTGCGAACGCTACAGCTGGGTTACAGATAGCTATAAAATCTTTAAATCTTGAAGAAAATTCTAAAGTAGCAACTAGTCCAATTTCCTTTGTCGCAAGTTCAAACAGCATTATCTATAACAATTTACAACCTTATTTTGTTGACATTGAGATCGAAAATGGAAATATGTCTATGTCAAATTTGGAGAAAAAACTACAGGAAGGGCTACAGATCTCTGCTGTTGTACCCGTGCATTTTGCGGGGCAATCTTGCGACATGAAATCACTTACAAAACTCTCAGATAAATACAATTTCAAGATAGTTGAAGACGCAGCTCATGCTTTAGGAGGGAATTATGAAGATGGAACAAAAGTAGGGTCATGTAAGTATTCGGATTTAACAGTTTTTTCTATGCACCCAGTTAAGTCCATAACCTCTGGAGAGGGGGGTCTAATAACTACCAACAGCAAAGATTTGTATCATAAAATTCTAAGACTCAGGAGCCATGGAATAAACAAACTTGATGATAAATTTTTAAACCCAATAAATTCGCAAACAGATGGCCAGACAAATCTTTGGTACTACGAAATGATGGAACTTGGATACAACTTCCGAATAACTGATATACAAGCGGCGCTTGCGCTGTCTCAGATAAAAAGAATAGACAAGTTTATTTCAAAACGCAGAGAGATTGCTCATTTGTATTTTCAATTAATGAAAAACATTAAGCATATTGAACCTTTGATTCAAATTGAATACATCAAAAATAGCGCCTTACATATATTCGTGATAAAGATTGATTTTACAAAATTGGGTATCAGCAGAAATTCATTGATGCAAAAACTGCGTGATCAAGGTATTGGCTCTCAGGTTCACTACATTCCAATTCCCATGCAGCCGTACTACAAAGACTTAGGTTTTGAATCTGCGAACTACCCAAAAGCCATGGAGTATTATAATTCAACTTTAAGTATTCCTATTTTCCCGAAGCTCAAAAAGAAGGACACTAAGCGAATCTGTAAAGTTTTAAAAGAGATAATCGGGCAAAATAGTGTCTAACTAGCGGTCAAATTGTTTCTATCCGTGGAATACATCAAAGGAATTAGCCGCTACCCTGAACACCACAGGTCTTCCAAGGTACAAGTAACTTCTAAATTTTATTTTTCCGATTTCAGTTTCCTGAATTTTCACGCTAAATGTGTGACATCCTAAACTAGGTATGGTGTATTTTTTAAATTTTTTGGTTATTCCATTTACTTCAATTATTGGTTTAACTGAAATCTTCTTCGAGGTTGGATTGGTAACAATGAAATCGTAATCGGCTGGTCCTGTGAGTAAATGCTGAACAAAGTAGGTTTTTTTTAGAAAACCAGAGTTGCCTAATTTTTTAATAATCCCTGAAGAATAGGAAACTGCATCCAAGTTTCCATGCACATAGCCTTTAACTTCAATGCTTTTGTATTTATACCCTGCATACCCTCGTTCTGCCATAAAACTTTCGCCAAGGTCGGCTGCAGTACCACCTCTTTCATGAAATACTGCAAATGTAGTAGATCCCTGGAGTCCATCCTTCAAGAAATCTTTTAGATTTACAGTACTGCGTCCAAGTCCATTGATTTCGAGATCTTTTCGGCCCAATTCAATGCCATCGTCGCTAAAAAAAACCACCTTAGCTTTATGGCTACTGGCGATATCTCCACGTATGAGTCCTGGAAGATTAAGAAACTCAAATTCGGTTGCCCAATTCTCATCATTTCTAATTGGGAATAAGTCGCTTGTAACGGAATCCTTGCTTTTAGGTTTTTTGAAAACTTTAAGCGGAATATTTATCGCAAAATTTATCTTTCGTTGCACCTTAGTAAGAACGCTAATTGTCATTGTTGTCAGATTTCATTCTATTAACCCAGTTCTTTTTGATTTTGCCTTGAATAGCTCTTCTATCCCCATGAAGCACTAAACTTGCAGGCGGATGAGTATGTTCTAGGCTTAGCATTTTGAAATCCTTTGAAATTCCTAAACCAAACGGTATACCAGCCATGCTGGGACAATAGAAAATTGGTAAATCCGAAGGCTTAAAATTGTATTTATCTAGGTAAATTGTTGTAAGTGAATTAGTTTTGACTTTCTCTTCAGCAATTAATTTCATATCGATAGAATTATAAACTTGGATATTTGATTCAATTATCTCTGGATTATTTGTTGCGTTTAACACGATTAAACGGTTCTCAATTTCTGAAAACTGAATAAAAGGATGAAATGTCATCAAACTTGCTTTAGAAGGTAGTGGTTCCACATCCGACTGATAGCTTACCTGGGTATAAGTACTAAAGAAGCCAGAGGTATTTCTCCACGCAGGCACTTCTGCAAACCATGTTTTTTTAAGCGGAAGGCTAGAGATTTTTTCAGGTAGAGGATCAACAGAAGCATACGCCAAAGCAAGATTGTTTTGCATAACCTCTGCCTTAACTTCATTAGTTTTGATTCTGTAAACATCCCCCCTTTTCATCACGGCAATTTGTTGAGTTCTCCAATGAGAATCCTCAGACCAAATCAAATGCATAAAGATCTTCTTGCGCATTCTATTTTCCCAATTGTTGGGAGCTTGATAAATCAAGTCAAGGAAGCCCTCCAAGTTGGAGGTTTTCATTAATGGAAAAAACACAAAAAAAGTATAACATTTGTGAGGGATTCAATCAGGTGGTACTTTTCATTCATGTTTGGTAAATTTCTAGAAAAATTGATAACTAAAATTGGAAGGAACAAGTCTGTAAAAAGACTATTTCTTTCTGCGAGTGGTGAAAATTTATTGGCCCAGAATAATGCTTACTTCCAAAATGGATTTAACCGAGAATTGGCTATATCAACTTTAAACAAAACTTTGAATAAAATCTATGGAAAGAACTACTCGGAAGATTTAGGAATGTGGAGCGAACACTTAATTTTATTTGCTGCGATTAAAAATCAAGCTCCAGATTTAAGCAGAATTCTAGAAATTGGAACTTTTGATGGCCAAACTTCACGAATTCTTTCCGATTTGTTTCCAAATAGTGAAATCACAACAATTGATTTGCCATTACAAAGTGTTAAACACAAGAATATATACAAATATGCTCAAAGAGATAATTACATGGAGAATTTTCGTTCTGAAAACTTGTCAAAATGTAGCAATGTTACTTTTGTTGAGAAAACTTCGTTGGCTCTAATTAATCACACCGGAAGTTATGATTTGATTTGGATTGACGGAGCTCATGGATACCCGATAGTGGCTATAGACATAGCAAACTCGATCAGGATGTGCAACCCAAATGGTTTCATTCTCTGCGACGATGTCTATAAATTCACTAGGTCTAACGATTCAGAATACATGTCAACTGCCACATACGAAACTTTATTAGAGTTTCAGCATAGTGGTTTTATAGAATTTCAACTTATTCTAAAACGGATAAACAAAATATATAGTTTTAACAAAAAGTATGTAGGGATAATTAAAAAAGTTTTTAATTAATCTTTAAGCACTTGATTTTTCCAAAGTTGATTACCAACGTATTGTACTTGGCCCACTTCTGATATTCTGAGGAAATTTTCCCTTTCCATCATATTTTTCACTCGATCATTTAAGGTTTTATTCGATTCATCTACTTCAATTAAAATAAATTTTATTTCCTTTAACATAGTTTGCAATCCTTCAATTACATCCCCTTCCAAACCATCAACATCAATTTTTATGTGAGTTGGGATCGGTAAATTAAATATCTTGACTAGATCCTCGCCTCTACAAGTGACTTGACTTGAAGTAATAAAATCCGTCATTTTGCCGCCAGTATAAGAAGTGTTTGAACCAATAGAGTTATGTGCCCCCGCCCAACGCAAATCATTTTTTGACATAAAAAAATCGAGAACTGATGTCTTATTGCTTAATGCTATGGGAAAAATTGTAATTTTTTTGCCCAAATCGTTTATTTGTATATTTCGAAAGAGCAGTTCCACATTTAACAGTGAAGGTTCAAAAGAATAAACTCTAGTATTCTTTAATTTACTAGCATAAATTGAATAAATCCCAATGTTAGCTCCCACGTCCCAAAATACCGACTCTGCATTAAATGTCTCGATAAACTTAATAGTTTCAGGCTCTTTTTCATAAAATGAATTGGCCCTGAATTTACTTAACCAATCTGGTGTACAGAAATATATTGGACCTTTTTCGGTTTGAACTTTATGAAATCTTCCCCAAACTCTTTCGAAAAATAGTGTCGATATTCTTCTTCCCATGGGGAGTATTTCGACCAAAATCAAGACGAATAGCAAAAGAGACGAGAATAATCGTAGATATATACCGTAAATGACCCTTAGATACTTTTTCATCGAACCTACTTTATACGACAAGCAAGAAAGATTAGCATAATACATTAGTGCTAGTGAATTAAATAGATAGAGTTGAGCGTATGGACAGAGATTTTCGTGATGCAATGAGTCTTATTCCCTCAAGTGTTTCAATCATCGCTTCTCTTAACAACTCAAAAATTACGGCATGCACGATTTCTTCATTGGTGAGTGTGAGTATCGATTCTGCCAATCCTGAAATACTTTTTGTTTTGAAAAAAGGGTCATTTACTGGTTCTTCAATCAAAACTAATAAATTTTTTACCTTAAATGTGCTGGCAAGTGATCAGCAGCATTTTGCGGCTGAATTTTCAAAGCAGCGAGATCTTGATCATGAATATGATCCAAAGAATTGGCGAATGAGTCCTAGCAATACGGCTGAATTGATTGGATCACGAGTTTTTATGGATTGTGAGCTAATTCAGGTTTATGAAGATCATCTGGCAGATATATACATAGCAAAGGTGCTTAGTTATAAAGTTGATAGTACTAAGCCGGCTTTAATTTATGATGAGCGTAAATATGGAACATTTAATCCCAATTAGCGAATTTAATGAATGTAAAGTAAAATTCACACAGAAATTCCCCCAGTATTTGTACTTTCAAATACTTTGCGAGTCTTAATCTCTAATCACCACCGAGACGCGCATCATGTCTCGATTGGTTGATTTATGTCATTTAAAGATTTAGGTGTTAACCCTGCGCTGGTTAAGGCGCTAGTGGCTGCTGGAATAGAGAAGCCATTTCCGATTCAGAAGGCGACATTGCCGGATGCAATTGCTGGAAAAGATATTTTAGGTAGAGGCCAAACCGGCTCTGGTAAGACCTTGGCTTTTGGCTTGGCTTTAATGACAAGACTTGCAGGAAAAACTGCAGAATCAATGAGACCTCTTGGTTTGGTGTTATCACCAACTAGAGAGCTTGCGATGCAGATCAGTGATGTGATCGCACCACTATCACGCAGTGTTAATTTGAATTCACAGGTTGTAGCGGGTGGGCTTTCTTATTCAAAGCAGATTCAAGCGCTTAAGCGCGGTGTGCCAATTGTGGTGGCAACACCTGGAAGATTAATTGATTTAATAAATAAGAAGCATATTAAGTTAGATGATATTCAGATAACCATCTTGGATGAAGCAGATCAGATGGCGGATATGGGATTTTTGCCAGATGTTAAGAAGATTTTAGATCAGACAAAAGCTGGTGGTCAGCGGATGTTATTCAGTGCGACCCTAGATAGAGATGTTGATACTTTGGTTAAGAAGTATTTAAAAAACCCAGTTACTCACTCTTTGGCTAATGAGAAGTCAACGGCCGGAAATATGACTCACCATGTATTGGTGATGGAGCAGGCGAGTAAGGATGTTATTACGGCATCCATTGCAGCGCGTAAGGGTAAGAGTATTTTCTTTGTTAGAACAAAGCATGGTGCAGATAAGTTAGCTAAGCGGATGAATGAATCTGGTGTGGCAGTTGGCGCTTTGCATGGTGGAAAGACACAGGCACAGAGATCAAAGGTGCTCGAGGGATTTAAGATGGGTAAGACAAATGCATTAGTTGCAACTGATGTTGCAGCGCGTGGTATTCACGTTGACGATGTGTCACTTGTAGTACATGTTGATGCACCAGAAAATCACAAAGATTATTTACACAGGGCAGGGCGGACTGCTCGCGCAGGTGCCAGTGGAACTGTTGTAACACTTGCAACTCATAAGCAGGTAAAAGGCGTTAGAGGATTAGCAGCAAGAGCTGGTGTGAAATTACTTGAGACAACTGTTAAGCCAATGGATCAAGGGTTGGTGAAGATAACTGGGGCGGTAGAACCATCTGGTGTGCCAATTGTTGTGGCAGATAGTGGCAAGAGTGAGAGATCAGGTAGATCTGGTGGATATAGAGATTCAAGGACACGTGGTGGTGGAAAGAAGAAGAAATCAAGACCGCGTCCAAATGAGAGACGCAAGCGTCCAAGATAAATTAGATAAGTTTTTCTAGGATAGGACCTTATGAAAAACCTTGAGTTAAACAGTATAAATTTCATTAAAGAATCAGAGCGCGCAGGTCGCCCTCGCTCACTGTTTTGGCCATGGGCTGCGGCAAATGTTTCATTTTTAGCTTTGTCATATGGCTCATTCTTTTTAGGTTTTGGTATCTCTTTTTGGCAGGCAACATTTGCTGCAGTTATCGGAACGGTTGGTTCCTTCTTTTTAGTTGGTATTTCATCATTGGCGGGTAAGCGAGCAAACGCTCCAACGATGACATTATCTCGGGCAGCCTTTGGAGTTAAGGGAAATAAGATCCCAGGATTTTTGTCTTATTTAATCTTTGTTGGTTGGGAGACAGTTTTAGTCTCCCTTGCTACTTTGGCCACCGAGACGGTGTTTAATCGGGTTGGCGGAATTGATGGAGATTTAGCGAAGGTTCTGGGCTTTTTAATTGCTGGTGGCTTAACCATATTTGGTGGGGTTTTAGGGTTTAAAGTAATCATGAGATTACATATCTACTTAACAATTACAACAGTAATACTTACTTTAGGCTACATCGCATTAACTATTGATTCAGTTGATTGGTCTGCGGTTAATGCAATTCCAACTGGTAGCGCAGCTGGCTTTATTGGCGCGTTGATATTTGGTATTACAGGCCTTGGTTTGGGCTGGGTTGGTTGCGCAGCGGATTACTCGAGGTACTTACCAAGAAATGCTTCAGGCAAGGCGGTTGTGGGCTGGACAGTATTTGGGGCATCAGTTGTGCCAATTGTTTTAGTTGTTTATGGATCGTTATTAGCAGGAAGCAGTAAGGAGTTAAATGATTTAGTGGCCAGTGATCCAATTGGGGCCCTAACAACATTGCTGCCTACTTGGTACTTAATACCTTTTGCACTCGTTGCAGTGCTGGGATTAATTGGTGGTGCAATCCTTGATTTGTACTCATCGGGGCTAACTTTGGTTTCAATTGGTGTGCCAGTTAAACGGCATGTGGCAGCTGCTATTGATGGTGTGATCATGACAATTGGAACTATTTACTTGGTTTGGTTTGCCAATGATTTCTTTGTGCCATTTCAAGGATTCTTAATTACTTTGGGTGTGCCAGTGGCTGTATGGTCTGCAATCTTTGTGGCAGATGTGTTAATGCGCAAGAGTTATTCAGAGGCAGACCTATTCTCTGTTAATGGTCGCTACGGTGCGTGGAACTTTAAATCAATTGGATTAGTTGCCTTCGGTGCAGTAATTGGTTGGGGATTAGTTACAAACTCATTAGCTGGTTGGTTATCTTGGCAGGGATACTTGTTAGGGCCAATTGGTGGCAAAGAGGGTCAATGGGCTTATGCCAACTTAGGTGTTATTGCTGCTCTAATTATTGGTTTTGTCGGGCATATTCTTTTATCGAGGAAAGATATTAAAAAGCAGGAGCTGAATTAGTTTTTCCAAGAGGTAAATAACGGACGGCCTTCGGCATAACCTGCTGCTGATTGAATACCGATAACTGCTTTTTCATGAAGCTGGGCTAATGAAGTTGCACCAGAGTATGTGCAGGAAGAACGAAGACCGGCGATGATTTCATCAATTAAATCTTCAACACCAGGACGTGCTGGATTTATATACATTCTAGATGTTGAAATTCCCTCTTCAAATAATGATTTACGCGCGCGATCAAATGCATCCTCTGTTGCTGTTCGCGCGGCAACAGCTCGAGCAGATGCCATACCAAAGGACTCTTTATATAAACGTCCATCATTATCTTTACGTAGATCACTAGGGGACTCATATGTGCCAGCAAACCAAGAGCCGATCATTACTTGGGCAGCTCCTGCTGCCAGTGCCAATGCAACATCGCGGGGATGACGAACTCCACCATCTGCCCAAATAGTTTTGCCATGTTTTTTCGCCTCAGTTGCGCACTCAAGAACTGCGGAGAATTGCGGGCGACCAACACCAGTTTGCATGCGGGTTGTGCACATCGCACCTGGGCCAACACCAACTTTAATAATGTCAGCTCCTGCCTCAATTAATTGCTTTGTACCTTCAGCGGTAACAACATTTCCGGCAACAAGTGGAATCTTTGGATTTAAAGCTTTAATTACTTTAAGTGCTTCAATCATCTTCTTTTGGTGACCGTGTGCGGTGTCAACTACTAGTACATCTGCTCCTGCTTCAATTAAAAACTTTGCTTTAGCTGCTACGTCACCGTTAATACCAACAGCTGCTGCAACCTTGAGCTTTCCATTTGAATCAATTGCTGGTTTATACATCGTGGCACGTAGGGCGCCGGTGCGGGTAATAATGCCAACTAGCTTTCCGCTTTTATTTATTACTGGGGCTAACTTTCGACCCTTTTGGGTTAGGTACTCAAAGGCCTCACGTGGTGTTACATCATCATTTAAAGTTATTAAGTCGCGGGACATGATTTGTTGAAGTTGCGTAAAGCGATCAACATTTTCACAATCTGCTTCGGTGATAATTCCAATCGGGGCATCATTTTCAACAACAATTAACGCACCATGAGAGCGTTTAGTAATTAGATCAATCGCATCTGCAACTGTTTCAGTTGGCTTTAGTGTTACGGGTGTATCAAAGATTAGGTGGCGAGATTTAACCCAGTTAATTACATCTGCAACTATCTCAAGTGGAATATCTTGGGGGATTACTGCTATGCCACCGCGGCGGGCAACTGTCTCGGCCATGCGACGACCAGAGATTGCGGTCATATTGGCAACTACTAACGGAATTGTGGTGCCAGCGTTATTTGGTGAGCTTAGATCCACATCCATGCGGCTTGCGATGTCAGAGTGCGATGGAACCATGAAGACATCGTCATAAGTAAGGTCATAAGCCGGGGTATTTAAGAAACGCACGTGTGGAAATTATACGCAGTTCTAAGGTGCGCCTAAGCCAGATTCGCCCGCACCAATCGCCGGGAATTGCTAGGGTTCTAGTACTTCACAGCTACAGAGAAGGAGACTCTTGGCCGACGACGACGATATCAATTCGGAAGAGATAATTACCGAGGAGATGCTTTGGGAGCGAATTCCAGAGGTTGAAGGATTAGATCGTGCGAATACTTATTATGAATTAAGTGCGCGTATCTATGCCCGTGGTCAATACGATGAAGCGCTAGCGCTAGCTGAAACTGCGCGAGATATTTATGCAGATTTAGGTGTAGTTGCACCAACAGAAGGTTTAGCACAGGCTTACTCTGCAATTGGTTATAACTTAAATCAATTAAAGCGGATGAATGAAGCAGCAAATGCCATGAGCAAAGCAGTTGAGTTACTTCGCGAGACAAAATCACCAATGGCAATTGAACTTGCCTGCACCTTGGGTGAGTGGTGGTTTAACTCAAAGGAGTATGACAAAACTATTGATTGCATGAATCAATGCGTGCAAGAGCATCTAGTAGATGGCAATGATTCAGGTGCTGCCAATGATCTACATCTAATTGGTTGTGCCTACCGCGAATTAAAAAATTACGACAAATCACTCGAGGCCTTCCGTGAGGCACGTGCCTTGTTTAAGAAGCTAAAAGAGGTTATCAATGTGGCAAGGTGTGATCAAAAGATTGCGCACTGCTTAACTGAGCTTGGCGATGCTGAGGGTGCATTAATTGCCGCTCAAAAATCTTTAGATGTATTTGTGACCGCTCATGATCACCGCCGTGAGACCTACTCAATGTTTGAGTTAGGCAAAGCACAGATTGCAACCGGCTTAGATGAAGAAGGCTTAATGAGTCTAGAAAATGTTCTAGAAACCGTTACAGAGTCTGAGTTTAAGGATTTTGAGTTCATTATTGATATTGAGCGAAAGATTGCTTTAGTACTTCGAAAGCTTGATCGAATCGATGAGGCACAAGAGATTGAACGCAGATTAGATGCTGTTACTGATGTAATTGATGAGGCTTAAAAGAGTTTTAAAGTTTTGGATGATTTACTGGATTTAAATGTTGCATCGCCCAGGCATACATTGCAATAGCCCCCGCAGCTGATGCGTTCATAGATCTAGTTGATCCGTACTGAGAGATAGCAAGGACAACTTCACAAACGGCTACGCCTTCATCGCTCATACCGGCGCCCTCTTGGCCAAATAACATCACACACTTTGCTGGTAGGTCATAACTTTCAATTTGCTTTGATACTGGCAGATTATCAATACCAATAATTGGTAATTTATTTTGATCACACCACTTTTTAAACTCTTCAACTGTTGGGTGGTGATGAACAGTTAGGTATTTATCAGTAACCATGGCACCACGCCTGTTCCAATCGCGTTTGCCAACAATGTGGACTGCTGAAACATTAAAGGCATTTGCAGTTCTAACAATTGAGCCAATGTTTAAATCATGTTGCCAATTTTCAATCGCAATTTGTAGATCATGTCGCTTGGTATCAAGGTCGGCAACAATCGCCTCAACCTTCCAATATCTATACTTATCTAGTACGTTGCGCCGATCGCCATTTTCCAATAATTCTGAATCAAAGCGCTCATCAGTGGGCCATGGTTTAGAGTGTGGGCCTACGCCAACTACTTGGTAGAACTCACCAGGTCCAACAGTACTTTCCGACATAACTTAACTTTAAGGGCACAGGTAGATGAATCTGAAATTTGGGCAAGGAAATCTTCTTAAAAAGATTTCTATCTTGTTGATTTCTATCTTGGCACTCAATACACAATCGCTGCAAAACGCACAGGCCGCTGATGTCTTGCCTAACTCATTTTTTACTTATCTGGGATCAAAATACTTAGCTAATCCGGGTGTCATTTTAATTGATCAAAGTAATAACAGTGTGGTTTATGAGAAAGGCGCTGAAGTTCTGCGGGCACCAGCTTCGGTATTAAAACTAGTTTCAACATCTGCAATCGCATTAACCATGGATACTTCAACAGTTTTTAGAACAGCTATTTACTCCACAAATAAACCAGGTGCTTTTGTAATTCTTGGCGATGATGATCCTTGGATTACTTCAAGTACAAAAGAACGCGATAATTACAAGCGGGCATATCTGCCAGCCTTACTTAAGGCAGCACTTGCTGAGCGAAATAATTTGCGAGTAATTAGTATTCAATACAACGGGGTAAGTGGCTCTGATATTAAAACCGCAAAGCGTGCCCTAAAGAAAAGCTCCTCAATTAAAAGCACAGCGCTGCCAAAAGGCACAGATACCACCACCATCGTTACTGAAAAGATAGCCGAGATCGTCTCACCCAAACTATCTACGATCATCAAATTTACTAATTTATATAGCGACAACCTACTTTCGCAGCGACTAGCAATGCTTGCAGTTGTTAGAAATGGTTACTCGGCAAATACAACAGGTTTAAACCAAATGGCAACGGAAAAAATTGGGGCGCTCGGTGTTGATGTAACTGGCATGAAGTTATTGGATGCATCCGGCCTTGCAAGTGGCAATAAAATTTCAGCAGTTACTGTTTCACAATTACTTTTAAAAATAAGAACTGAACCTAAACTTAAAGTTGTTTATGATTCATTGCCAGTTGGTGGTGTTTCCGGCACATTAATCGGAAGATATAAAGGCACAGCCCCACAGGCAGTTGGTTTAGTAAAAGCAAAAACTGGATCAATTAGACATGTGGTCTCATTAGCTGGCTATGCCACATCCGGTGAAAAAGAGTATGTCTTTGTAGTGATCGCAGATCATGTTGGTCGCACAAAACGAATTCAAAATGCGGCTCGCTCTGCAATTGATCGAATGCTGGGAACTATCACAAAGGCACCTGTTATTCCCACCACAACAACAACGGATACAACTACTGTTATTAATTAGTAATCACTTTTCACCGATAGAGTTGGCAACATGTTAGGCAATTACATCGCACTCATGAAGCTGCGAGTCGTAGAGCTTTTATTGGTAACAACGGTTCCCGCGCTATTTCTAGCAAGTAATGGCCTGCCAGATTTAAAGATAACAATTGCTACCTTAATTGGTGGCACCTTTGCTGCGGGCGCAGCTAATACCCTGAACATGATTTTAGAAAGTGACTCAGATAAGTTAATGGCTAGAACAGCTAGCCGCCCAGTTGCAACTGGTGTGATCAGCAAGGTGAATGCAACCCTCTTTGCAATGCTATTAGTGACTCTTTCATTTTTAACCTTCTTTATATTTACAACAATCTTGGCAACCTTATTAACAGCTTTTGCAATCCTTTTTTATGTTTTGGGATACACCGTTTTGCTTAAGAAAAATACCTCACAAAATATTGTTTGGGGCGGTATTGCTGGCTGTATGCCGGTATTAATTGGTCAAACAGCTGTCACGAATTCATTGACTTTAACTTCCTACCTATTTTTCTTAGTTGTATTTTTCTGGACACCACCGCACTTTTGGGCACTTGCTGTTAAGTATCGCGATCAATATAAGGCAGCGGATTTTCCAATGTTGCCAGCAGTTGCGCCAATGAGTAATGTTGTTAAACAGATGTGGTTTCACTCCACACTTATGGTTATTACCTCAATTGCAGTTTTAATTAGCGCCGATATTTCTATCTGGTTTATCATCGCAACTTCTGCATTACTGCTCGGATGGAAGCTTGAGTTAATCAGATTAACTAAGAGCAACTCTGATACCGATGCAACGCGATTATTTAACTGGTCCATCACATTTCTCAGCATTTACTCATTATTAATTGTTTTTGGAGTATTGCTTAAGTAATTTTTTAAGGTTGATCTGCGACAATATCTACATGATGAACACCGCAATTGATGTTCGCGATCTAAGTAAAAAATATGGAGATCGCATGGCGGTTTCCCATGCCAACTTCTCAGTCCCAATGGGAAGTATTTGTGGCTTTGTTGGCCCAAATGGATCTGGCAAGACAACAACTATTAGAATGTTACTTGGCTTAATTACACCAACAACTGGTGATGGTCATGTTCTAGGTGAAGATATTTCAGAGCCAGAAAAATACCTGCCACGCGTTGGCGCAATGATTGAAGGCCCAGCTTTTTATCCAGCCCTGACTGGAACTCAGAATTTAGTTGTCTTAGCAAAGCTAGGTGGCTTTGATGTTGATTCAGTTCAAGGCTTACTTGAAAAGGTTGGACTTGGCGATCGTGGTGATTCAAAGTATAAAACTTACTCACTTGGCATGAAACAAAGATTAGGAATTGCAGCAGCGCTTTTGCCAAATCCTAAGTTGCTAATTTTAGATGAGCCAACAAATGGTTTAGATCCAGCTGGTATTCAAGAGGTGCGCTCACTTCTTCGCCAGTTGGCAAATGATGGCGCAACCATCTTCGTCTCCTCTCACTTGTTAAGTGAGCTCGAAATGATTTGTGATCAATTAGTTATGTTGCGTGAAGGCAAAGTGATCTTTACGGGTAAGACCACAGAATTACTTGCAGCTCAACAACCGATGGTAATTGCACGTCCTGAGCACTTAAAGGATTTAACCAAGTTAGCCGAGATTGCAAAATCACTTGGCCATCAAATGAGTATTTTAGATGATGCCGTTCATGTTAAGGGTGAGAAAGAATTTGCAGCAGAGTTAAATAAAGCAGCCTTTGCAGCCGGAATTACCTTAGCCTCTCTTGCGCCAGTTCAGGCATCTTTAGAGGATACATTTTTTGAGATGACTGGAGAGCAGTCATGATTAATGTAGTACGCGCAGAGTTAGTTAAGTTAAAGCGAGCATCGCTATCACTTTCTACCTTAGCTGCTGTTTTATTTATAACTGGATTATCTACCTCACTACTTTTCTTATTGGTTGATTCACCAGAGGGAAATGGTCGTGAAGGTATTCGCATCTCCCGCGAAACCCTTGAGCTACCAACTGGCTTATCATTAAGTTTTAGTAACGCAGCAGGATTATTAGGAATTGTTGCATTATGTATTTTTGCTGCACAAACTGCGCAGGAGTACACATATGGCACACTGCGAAATTTATTAGTGCGCCAGCCTTCAAGAATGAAGGTTTTAGTTGGCAAGTTAATTGCGATGAAGTTATTTGCCTTAGTTGTAGTGGTTTCAGCTGGTTTGGTTACCTTTGCTCTCTCCTATTTATTCGCCGGCGTTAAGGACATTTCCACGCAAAGCTGGGGTTCAGCAGACGCCAGAGCTAACATTGTGCGCACCTTTATAAATGTCACGGTTGCAACGATTGGATACGGAATTTTTGGCATGATCCTAGGTTTGCTCTTTAGATCCCCAATTTCTGCAATCTCAATTGGTGTGATCTGGAATTTAATTGTGGAGGGCTTGTTATCCATCTTTGTAGAAGATTTGGCAAAGTATTTTCCAGGACAACTACTTTCAACGGTAGCACTTGGTGGCACTGAGGAAATCTCATATCAGTATGCATTATTTACAAGTTATGGATTCTTAGCCGCCGGTATGATTATCGTTGCAATATTGTTCAAGCGTCGGGATGTTTCAAACTAATGAAAAAGATAATCGCTGCGCTATTAATCGCCACACTTTTGCCAACTGTTGCAATTGCAGCCCCACCAAAGCCAACCCAGGCACAAATTGATGCGGCGAAGAAGATTGAAGCAGAGAAAAAAGCGGCAGCTGATGCAGCAGCAAAGCGGCTAAACACTGCTAAGAAAACTTTAAAACAATTAGCTGCAATCTCTGTTGCAAAGACAAAGTTGTATAACCAAGCGGTAACAGAGCTAAAGATGAAGACAAAGGCCGCTGATATTGCGATGAAGCACTTACAAGCCGCGCAAGCATCGGTAAGTGCGGGCAAGCGCGCAATTGGCAAGATGGCATTAAATGCTTATGTAATGGGAAGTGGCTTTACCGATTTTGAAACAATATTAAATTCAGATGGACCGCAAGATTTAGCAGATCGCATGAGCACATTGGATGCTCTCGGTGATAACAACTCAAATGCTTTAGATAGATTTAAGTCTGCTGAAGTAGTTGCATCATCTGCGCAAAAGGCTGCCGATGTGGCAAAGCAAGCACAAGCTGCTGCAACCATAAAAGTATCAGCTGCGAAAAAAGAGGCGGATATTGCAAGAGCGATGCAACAAGATGAGGTTGATCGTCTGCAAGCTGTGCAAGATAAGTTAGCTAAAGAGTTAGCTGTTGCGCAAAAGACTCGTTTAACTTTAGAACAACAACGACAACTTGCATTACTTGAAGAGGCAAATGCTGGAATTGCAACAACAGTTATTAATCAATCAAAAATTTGGCCAGATACTGGATTTACTGGTAGATCATCAACTCGATCAACGGAGGAGATGCGAACGAAAGCAGTCGCATTTGCTCAGAAGCAAGTAGAGGCGCGCAAGCCTTATGTTTGGGGAAATGAAGGACCAAACTCATTTGATTGCTCTGGTTTGGTTTATGCCGCATACCGATCTGCCGGACTTGGTTGGCCAAATTGGGATCGACTTAACTCATCACTATTTTGGGTTGCAACTAAGCGAGTGAAGTTAACTGAGCTAGTTCCAGGTGATTTACTCTTTTACTCATACAAGGGAACGGTTAGCACAATTCATCACATCACTATTTATGCCGGCGGTGGCATGATGTGGGAGGCAAATTCAAAGGATCGTGGCCTGCTCTACTCAAGCATCTACAGTGTTAAGGGATTAATGCCTTACGGAGGTCGGGTCTAAACTTCTCCTTGTGAGCTTATGGGAGATTCGAAAATCAGTTAAACCTTGGATTACTGGTGAATTGATTTTGTTTGGTTGCTCAGGTGGCACCGACTCAATGGCATTAGCTGCAGCTCTTATAAAAGAATCTAACGGCACAAAGATTATTCCAGTTGTAGTCGACCATGGATTACAAAGTAACTCTGCAGAGGTCGCCTCCCAAACTGTTGCAAAATTAAAAGAGTTGGGTTATGCCGAAGTTGCAACAGCTCGCGCAAATGTTGAAGTAACAGATGGCTTAGAGGCTTCGGCGCGAAGGGCGCGCTACTTAGTCTTTAAGCAATTTATTGATTCATATCAATGCAAGTACTTCATGTTGGCCCACACCTTAAATGATCAAGCAGAATCTGTATTGCTCGGACTTGCCAGAGGCTCTGGTGCTCGATCTTTATCTGGGATGGCAACTGTTAATAATGTTTTTATTCGCCCCCTTCTTAAAAACACTCGAGCACAAACAGAAGCTGCATGCCTAGAAGCAGGAATTAAAATTTGGGATGATCCACATAATTATGACCTGCGATTTGCTCGGGTTAAAGTACGTCAGAATTTACTGCCAATCTTTGAAGAGAATTTAGGACCAGGTGTTACGCAGGCACTGGCAAGGAGTGCAGACCTGCTTCGTGATGATGCTGATGCACTAGATGATTTTGCTGATCAATATTTTTCACAAGCAGATGCTAAAGATTTAGATGTCGCAGAGCTTGAGCGATTACCAAAGGCGATTCGAACTAGGGTTCTTCGCCTAGCAATCTATAAAGCGGGTGCACCAACTGGCATGCTCAGCGCCGATCACATTGCGCAAGTCGAAGCTTTAATCTCTGATTGGCATGGACAAAAAGAGGTGTCACTTCCAGGGAATGTGAAGCTTTCTCGAATTTCAGGCAGAATCACCCTCTTAACCGGTATTTAAAGCCCGATCTTTAAAAAGGAGAAATTGTGGATCTAGCAGCAATCAGCAATGACATTGAAAAGATTGTTGTAACAGAGGAGCAAATTCAAACTCGCTTAAAAGAGATGGCGGCGCAAGTATTAAAAGATTATGAAGGCCGGGACTTAATTTTAGTTGGTGTATTAAAGGGCGCCGTAATGGCGATGGCAGATTTTTCTAGACACTTGCAACGACATATTGATATGGATTGGATGGCGGTTTCATCTTATGGCGCTGGTACTAAATCAAGTGGTGTTGTGAGAATTTTAAAGGATTTAGATAGTGATATTTTAGGAAGAGAAGTTTTAATAGTAGAAGACATATTAGATACTGGCTTAACACTTTCTTGGCTGACTGAAAACTTAAATTCACGAGGTGCTAAATCAGTTAGTATTTTGACGGTACTTCGCAAGCCGGAGGCTGCAACAGTTAAGGTTGATGCTAAGTATGTGGGCTTTGATATTCCAAGTGAGTTTGTGGTCGGTTACGGCTTAGATTTCAACGAGAAGTATCGGAATTTGCCATTTATTGGCGTTCTTGCAAAACACCTTTATTCTTAACCCTCGCAAGTAAGAGGTTTTCAATCCGGTAAAGAGAGTGGCTTAATTCGTGGCAAAAAAGAAAAGCGGTTTTAAACTACCAAACTTTAAAAAAGTTGGTAAGGCCAAGAGCGCTGGCGCAAATAAAAAAAATGCACCGCTAACATTTCGTCGCATTTTGCGAGGCCCACTATTTTGGATCGTTGCTGCATTAGTTGCCGTAAGTATCTTTGGTCAGATCTCAACTGGAACAAATAACTACACCGTAGTTGATACATCTGTAATTTTAAATGAGTTATCGCAGGACAAGGTTGAATCTGCAGTCGTAATTGATCGTGATCAGAAAATTAAGGTTGTTTTAAAGAGTGGTCAGTTTGTAGATGGCGCCCAGCGCTTAGAGGCCTCATATGTTGTGGGCCAAGAACAATTAATTATTGAGCTATTAACTAGCAACCCACCACCAGGTGATTGGAATGTTGAAGTACCAACTCAATCTTTCTTTGTCTCATTGATTTTAAGTTTGCTACCAATTTTGTTAATTATCTTTTTACTTCTGCTCTTTATGGGTGGCGGTCAAGGTGGCAAGGTCTTCTCCTTTGGTCGCTCACGCGCCAAGTTAAAAACAAAAGAGACTCCCACAAATACCTTTGCAGATGTTGCTGGTTCAGATGAAGCAGTTGCAGAGCTGCGCGAGATTAAAGATTTTCTAGCCGATCCGGCTAAGTACCAAGCTATTGGCGCAAAGATTCCAAAGGGCGTTTTACTTTATGGCCCACCAGGAACTGGTAAGACATTACTTGCTCGCGCAGTTGCCGGTGAGGCAAAGGTTCCCTTTTACTCAATTTCTGGCTCAGAGTTTGTTGAGATGTTTGTTGGTGTTGGTGCATCCAGAGTTCGTGATTTATTTGTGCAAGCAAAGGCAAATGCACCAGCAATTGTCTTCGTAGATGAGATCGATGCAGTTGGTCGCCAACGTGGCGCCGGTCTTGGTGGTGGAAATGATGAGCGCGAGCAAACTCTAAATCAATTATTAGTTGAGATGGATGGCTTTGAAGCAAATGGTTCAGTAATTTTAATTGCTGCTACCAACCGGCCAGATGTTTTAGATCCCGCACTACTTCGTCCTGGAAGATTTGATCGACAGATTCCAGTAGATCGGCCAGATCTAAAGGGCCGCGCTGCAATCTTGGCAGTGCATGCAAAAAATAAACCAATCGCTAAAGATGTTGATCTACCTGCTTACGCCAAGCGCACCCCAGGATTTACTGGAGCTGATTTAGCAAATGTATTAAATGAAGCTGCCTTACTTGCTGCCCGTGAAGGAAATAAAGTTATTAGTAACTCTGATTTGGATGAAGCAATTGATCGCGTAATGGCTGGCCCACAAAAGCAATCAAGATTAATGACAGAGGAAGAGCGCAGAATTACCGCCTACCATGAAGGTGGCCACGCATTAGTTGCACACGCACTTCCACATACTGATCCAGTACATAAGGTAACAATCATGCCGCGCGGTCGCGCCCTTGGTTACACAATGGTTTTACCTGATGAAGATCGTTACGCCGTAACTCGCAATCAAATGTTAGATCAACTTGCATACACAATGGGTGGTCGCGCCGCTGAAGAGTTAATTTTCCATGATCCAACAACTGGTGCATCAAATGATATTGAGAAGGCAACTAATTTAGCTCGCGCCATGGTTACTCAATATGGAATGACAGAAACATTAGGTGCGATTAAATTAGGGATAGCAGATTCACAGCCATTCTTAGGCCGCGATTATGGACATCAACGTGATTACTCCGAAAATGTGGCAGCAATTGTTGATACTGAGATTCGATTAATGATTGAAAATGCCCACCAAGAAGCCTTTGACGTTTTAGTTGCTAACCGTGAGGTATTAGATGAACTCGTTAATGAGCTGCTTGAAAAAGAGACTTTAAATAAGGAAGAGATTGAAAAAGTATTTAAAAAGGTAAAAAAGGTTAAGAAGCGCGCTCCATGGACCGGTTCCAAACTGCGTGTGCCATCAAGTGTGCCACCTGTTGCACTTAAGCCAGCAAAGATTAAAGAGAAGCCAGCTCAGAAGGCAGAAGAAAAAGTTGTAGAAAAGGCTGCTAAGAAAACCGCTGCAAAAAAGCCTGCCACTAATGAGTGATATCAACTCTCTTTCCATGGGACCACATGATGGTGGTGCTAAGAATGAGTTTGATCAGGTGCGTGCTGAAAAAGCGATAACTGAATTACTAATTGCAATTGGTGAAGATCCAAATCGTGATGGTTTAAAAGATACGCCAAAGCGAGTTGCAAAAGCATTTAAAGAAAACTTCGCTGGACTTTGGCAAAAACCAAGTGAAGTATTAACTACCACCTTTGATATCGGTCATCAGGAGTTAGTAATTGTTAGAGAAATTGAAGTCTTCTCTCACTGCGAGCATCACTTAACACCATTTCATGGTGTTGCCCATATTGGCTACATCCCAGGAGAGAGTGGTCGAATCACAGGTCTTTCAAAGCTTGCTCGATTAGTTGATTTATATGCGCGGCGCCCGCAGGTGCAAGAGCGTCTAACTTCGCAGATAGCCGATGCGTTAGTTGAAATTTTGCAGCCAGCAGGTGTGATCGTAATTATTGATTGTGAACACCTTTGTATGTCGATGCGCGGTGTTCGAAAATCACAGGCCAGAACTACTACCTCTGCAGTGCGTGGTCAATTAATGAATCCAACTACTCGCGCTGAAGCAATTTCCTTAATTAATCAATCAAGGTAATTTAAAGGTTATAGATGCAACGCACTTTAGTTTTAGGCATATTAAATGTTACGCCAGACTCCTTTGCAGATGGTGGAAAATTCTTAGAGCTAGATGCTGCGATCATGCAGGGCCGCAAGTTAATTACCGAAGGCGCAGACATTATTGATGTGGGCGGTGAATCTACTAGGCCTGGCGCAGAGCGCGTGAGTGCAGAGGAAGAGCTAAAGCGAGTAATTCCAGTTATCACTGAATTAGTAAAAGATGGCGCAGTAGTTAGCGTTGACACAACAAGGGCTGAAGTTGCCAAAGCGGCGATCAAGGCTGGTGCTACTTATGTTAATGATGTTAGCGGTGGCTTAGCTGATGAAAAGATGGCGCAATTAATTGCTACAAATCCAAAGGTGCAATACATCGTGATGCACTGGCGTGGTGAGTCAAAGGATATGCAAAGCAAGGCTATCTATAAAGATGTTGTTAAAGAGGTGAAAGACGAGCTAGATGATCGAGTAAGTGAGTTGATTAAAGCCGGAGTCCAAGCAGAACAAATTATTTTAGATCCAGGAATTGGCTTTGCTAAAGAGGCCGAACATAATTGGGTGATCCTGCAGAACATCGAGAGATTTCAGTTACTTGGTTATCCGATATTAGTTGGCGCATCTCGCAAAAGATTTTTAGGTGAGCTAATAAATGCGAAAAATGCTGATGATCGAGAAGCGGCTAGCATCGCATTAACGGCAGAGCTAGCGCGATTAAGTGTTTGGGGTGTGCGCACTCATTCAGTTAAACCACATCGTGATGCAATTGCTGTTGCCGATAGGCTTCGCAAATGAGTGATGCAATTGAGATAACCGGGATCACTGCAACCGGCTTTCACGGTGTTTATACCGAGGAGCGAGCTAGCGGACAAAAATTTGTAGTTGATGTAAAGCTCTCCTTAAGTTTGGAAAAAGTTAAGGATGATTTAAGTAAAACAGTTAATTATGCAGATGTAGCAACTTTAGTTGTTAGACATATTCAAGCAGAGCCAGTTAATTTAATTGAGACGATCGCAGAAGCAATTGCCACAGAGGTATTAAAAGATTTTGCCTTGGTGGAGAAAGTAAAAGTAAAGATACATAAGCCGCAAGCACCGCTAGGAATTGAATTTGATGATGTTATTGTCACGATAAAGCGCAAGCGATGAAGGCGGTAATCGCACTTGGTTCTAATCTTGAAAACCGAAGATTAAATCTCGATATAGCAATTACTAAGTTAGAAGAGTTACTTGGTGAATTAATCATTTCACCCTACTTTGAGACCAAACCAGTTGGTGGGCCAGTGCAAGATGATTTTATAAATGCAGTTGTTATTGCCCAATCAACACTAGCGCCAGAGCAATTGTTAAAAGAGTTGCTTGCAATTGAAGATCAGATGGGTCGCGTTCGTGATGTGCGCTGGGGCCCGCGCATAATTGATTTAGATCTAATTTTGCTAGGAGAACAGGTAATCGATACGGTTTTTCTAAAACTGCCACATCCCTTAGCTGCATCTCGTGAGTTTGTTTTAGAACCATGGCTTGCTATTGATCCAACGGGTGAAATACCTGGAAAAGGTTCAATAAAATCTTTATTGGCAAGTATCCAATCTGCCAGTTAAACTTCTGATCTAGCCCGGTACCCGGAAAGGACTGGAGCCATGATTGAGCTAATTAATTCTGAGCAAGATTTGGCGCGTCAAAATTTTCCAGTTTTTGTGCCAACCATGGGCGCACTACACGCAGGCCATCAATCCTTAATCAAATTAGGCAAATCTTTAAGTGAATCGGTATTGGTAAGTATTTTTGTTAATCCACTTCAATTTGAAAATCAAGATGATTTAGCCAAGTATCCAAGAAGCTTAGAGGCAGATCTAAAGTTGGCAGAAGCTGCTGGTGCAGCTGCGGTATTTGCACCAACAGTTGAGGTGATTTATCCAGCAGAGATTAAAAAGATATCAGCTGGTGCAGTTGCTGATCTATATGAGGGCGCAGCTCGCACTGGTCACTTCGCTGGAGTGCTCACCGTTGTTAAGCGGTTATTTGATTTAACAAAACCAAAGTTTGCAATCTTTGGCGAGAAGGATTTTCAGCAACTTTTCCTAATTAAAAAGATGGTCAAAGAGTTAGAACTACCAATTGAGATTATCGCAGCGCCAATTATTCGCGAACCCGACGGTCTGGCGCTCTCATCTAGAAATGTTCGATTAAATGAAGCCGATCGCAAAGCGGCGTTGATTATTTCTAAATCCCTGCAGGAATCTAATTTGCAAGAGATGCACAAGGTGCTGGCACAAGAGCCAGGATTTAAATTGGATTATCTGGCTGAAATTGATGAGCAAACTTTTGGCCCGGTAAGTGCCAATACTCAAAACAAACGGGTGATCATCGCCGGTTGGGTAAATGGGGTGCGCTTGCTCGACAATAAGAGCATGGGAAGTGGCGCATGAAGTTACTAAGTGGCACTCCGGGTTGGACAACGACAGCTGATGTAATTGTGATTGGCTCTGGTGTTGCAGGTTTAACTACTGCATTAAATCTGCGCTCACATAATTTATCCGTCCTATTAGTTACTAAAGCCAGAATTGATGAAGGCTCAACCAAGTGGGCACAAGGTGGAATTGCAGCTGCTCTTGGTCCTGGTGATACACCAGATCAACATAAAAAAGATACGTTGGCAGCTGGTGCGGGCTTATGTGATTTAGCTGCAGTTGATGTTTTAGTTTCAGAAGGACCAGAGGCGGTGCGAAAATTAATCGCACGCGGCGCCGTATTTGATAAATCTGAAACTGGTGAGATTGCACTTACTCGCGAAGGCGGTCACCTGCGTAATCGAATTTTGCATGCTGGCGGTGATGCAACTGGCGCCGAAGTTTCTCGAGCTTTATTAGCAGCAGTTCAAGGTGATCCTGGAATTGAAATAATTGAACACGCACTTGCAATTGACGCATTGAAGAGTGCTTCCGGGCGCGTATGTGGTGTGACATTGCACGTGATTGGCAAAGGAAGTTTAGATGGCGTTGGTCGGGCTTTATCTCGCGCAGTTGTGGTTGCAGCTGGTGGTTTGGGCCAGGTTTATTCGCAAACTACCAACCCAGCGGTTTCAACTGGTGATGGCGTCGCTCTTGCACTTCGGGCAGGAGCAGATGTTGCAGATGTTGAGTTTGTGCAATTTCATCCAACTGTTTTATGGCGAGATTTAGCTAATCGTGGGCAACAACCATTAATTAGTGAAGCTGTTCGCGGAGAAGGAGCAATTTTATTAAACCACCTAGATGAACAGTTTATGGCCGGCAAACACCCACAAGCAGATTTAGCACCTCGTGATGTTGTTGCAAAAGAGATTTTTAATCAAATGCAAATTAGTGGACAACCACATCTTTGGCTAGATGCTAGAAAGATTACAGACTTTGCTAAACGCTTTCCAACAATTTACACCTCCTGTATTGCAAATGGCATAGATCCAACAGTTGAAAAGATTCCAGTAGCACCAGCATCACATTACGCATCTGGTGGCGTGCGAGTTGATTTAAATGGTAAATCATCCGTTGCCGGGCTTTATATTTGTGGTGAATCTGCTTGCACCGGCGCACATGGTGCTAATCGATTGGCATCTAACTCATTACTAGAAGGACTTGTCTTTGGTGCTCGAATTGCTGATGCACTCGCTAATGATCTACCTGGGCAGGAGCAACCAATTGAGGATACAAAAACAGTTTTGTTAGATCCAAAGATAGTTCTACCGCTGCAAATTGCTATGAGTGAAGGCGCAGGTGTGATGCGCTCTGAATCATCATTACGCAAGACGATGCAAACATTGCAAGAGTTATCTAAGTTAACAAGTAATCAACCGCGCATTGAAGCGTGGGAGGCATCAAACTTACATTTATTAGCAACTGCAATTGTTAGATCAGCGCTGGAGCGAACTGAAACAAGAGGCTCGCACTGGCGAAGTGATTTCCCAAATATCTCAGATAAGTGGGAAAGTAGAGTTATTGAGAGCGTGGATGAAGATGGCAATTGGCACAAGCGACTGGAGCAGGTTAAATGAATATGCTGCGAGATAATATAAAAACACTTGGCCTCTCACCCAACCATATTTTTCAACAGGTTAAGGATGCAGTTGCTGAAGATTTAATGGGCGGTGAAGATATCACCACTGTTGCAACCATCAGTGAATCACAAGTTTCAACTGCTGATTTTGTTGCGCGCCAGGCTGGTGTGGTCTCTGGTTTACATGTTGCAGCTGCAGTTCTTGAATACTGCGGAGTCAATCACTATGAGGTGCTAGTTGATGAAGGTGCAACGGTTGCGGCCGGTAAAGTATTAATTACTGCGCAGGGAAATACCCGAAAGTTGTTATTAGCAGAGCGAACCGCACTTAATTACTTAACGCATCTAAGTGGTATATCAACTACTACCAACAAGTGGGTGCAAGCGGTAGCTGGCACAAAATGTGTAATTAGAGATTCTAGAAAAACTACACCTGGGCTTCGCTCTCTAGAAAAGTTTGCAGTTCGAATGGGTGGGGCAACAAATCACAGGCTTTCTTTATCGGCGGAAGGATTAATTAAAGATAATCACATAATTGCAAGTGGAGGCATCGCCCCGGCATTTAAAGCACTTAAAGAAAAGTTTCCGGGCAAGCCAATTGAAGTAGAGGTTGATTCACTTGAGCAATTAACACAGGCACTAGCAGCAGGTACGCAATTAGTTTTACTAGACAACATGAGTCCGCAGCTGTGCCGAGAGGCGGTTGCTCAAGTTGCTGGTAAATGTAAGTTAGAGGCATCTGGTGGCATCACTTTAGAAAATGCCAAAGCCTATGCCGAGACCGGTGTTGATTACTTAGCAATTGGTGCGCTAACGCACTCTGCTCCAGCACTTGATATCGCACTTGATTTTAGGAAGGGAAAGTAATGTTATTAACAATTGATGTTGGCAATACCAACACTGTATTAGGAGTTTTTAACAAGGATAAGTTAGAGAACTCGTGGCGGGTTAAGACAGATCCACGTGATACTGCAGATGAGTTATGGCTGCAATACAGTGCGTTAATTACTGGCTATAAGTTAACTGGGTTAGCAGTTTGCTCAACTGTGCCAGCAGTTCTTCGAGAGATTAGAACCTTAATTAATCGCCACTTCAGTGATATTCGAACAACAATTATTGAACCTGGCACTAAAACTGGTGTTCCATTATTAGTTGATAATCCTAAAGAGATCGGCGCAGATCGAATTGTTAACACCTTAGCTGCGGCAACTTTATATGGCGAGGATGGACCAGCGATTGTGGTTGATTTTGGAACTTCAACAAATCTTGATGTGGTTTCACCTAAAGGTGAGTTTCTGGGTGGTGCGCTCGCTCCTGGAATAGAAATTTCAGTTGAAGCGTTGGCAGCTCGTGCTGCGCAACTTCGCAAGGTTGAGTTAGTAAAACCTAAAAATGTGATTGGTAAAAATACGGTAGAGGCGCTGCAATCAGGAACTATTTATGGTTTTGCGGGTCAGGTAGATGGTTTAGTAAATCGCATAATTGATGAACTTGAAGAGCAGTACCCAGGTGCTGGAGATGTATCGGTAATTGCAACTGGTGGCTTAGCGCCATTAGTACTTGGAATTAGCGAGAGTATTGAGTTTCATGAACCAGATCTGACTTTAATTGGCCTTCGCTTAGTACATGAGCGCAACGGCTAACGATAGGATTTAACTCATTATGGCTGATGAGGATGATCTACCCGAACAACTGCGAATTCGCCGCCAAAAGCGCGAGGCAATTTTAAGTCGTGGTGGCCAGGCGTATCCAGTATCAGTAGCACGAACTACCTCCTTAAAGAATCTTCGAGATACTTATAAAGATTTAGCAATTGATGTTGCAACCGGAAAGATTGAATCAATTACTGGTCGCGTAATTTTTAAACGAGATACTGGCAAATTATGTTTTGCCAATTTACGCGAGGGCGATGGCACTGAATTACAAGCAATGTTTTCTCTAGACAAAATTGGTGAGGCGCAACTTGAGATCTGGAAAGCTGAGATTGATCTTGGTGATTTAGTTTCAGTAACCGGTGAGGTAATCACATCAAAGCGCGGTGAGTTATCAATTTTGGCTAACTCTTTTGAATTAGCAGCAAAAGCACTTCGCCCACTTCCAGTAGATCACAAGCCTTTATCTGAAGAAACTCGTGTTCGCATGCGCTACGTTGATTTAATTGTTCGACCAGAGGCGAGATCAAATGCACGGATGCGCCCAACTGTGATGCGCTCACTTCGAGAGACATTTAACAGCCGTGAATTTATTGAGGTGGAAACACCGATGTTGCAGGTTATGCATGGCGGCGCAGCGGCTCGGCCATTTAAAACTTTTAGCAACGCATATGACATGGATCTATTTCTACGAATCGCACCTGAATTGTTTTTAAAAAGATGTGTAGTTGGCGGCCTAGAAAAGGTATTTGAAATTAACCGAAATTTCCGCAACGAGGGCGCAGATTCAAGCCACTCACCAGAGTTTGCAATGATTGAAACATATGAGGCCTACGGTGATTGGAACACCATGGCAGATTTAACTCGCACCTTGGTGCAAGATGCAGCAAAAGCGGTATTTGGTTCACATGTTGTGAAGCATCATGATGGCCGCGAATTAGATCTTGGCGGCAAGTGGGCGGAGATCTCTTTATTTGATGCGATCTCAGATGGTGTTGGCGAAAAAGTAACACCACAAAGCACACTTGATGATTTAAAAAAGATTGCGACAAAGCTTGGCATCAAGGTTGATCCAAAGTGGATAACTGGAAAGTTAGCAGAAGAGATATTTGAGCATGTGGCTGTTGATAAGTTAAAAGGGCCAATCTTTGTTAAGGGTTATCCAATTGATACCTCACCACTTGTTCGTGCTCACCGTGATGTTGCAGGCATTGCTGAAAAATGGGATTTATATGTTGAAGGCTTTGAATTAGCAACTGGCTACTCTGAGTTGGTAGATCCAGTTATTCAACGTGATCGCTTAGTTGAACAAGCAAAGCTTGGCGCTAAAGGTGATTTAGAGGCGATGGGATTAGATGAGGATTTCTTGCGCGCAATGGAGCACGGCATGCCACCAATGGGTGGAATGGGAATGGGTGTTGATCGTTTGTTGATGGCATTAACTGGTCTTGGCATTCGCGAAACAATTTTATTTCCACTTGTTAAACCATCTACCGGTGATGAGTAATGTCGGTAGTTGTCCGATCTGCTAAAACTGGTGATGTAAAGAAGATCCGTAAAATTGTTGATGCTTACTCAGATCAACGCAGATTACTTTCAAAAGAGACAGTTACCTTATTTGAAGCGGTGCAAGAGTTTGTTGTGGCTGAAGTAGATGGCGAAGTAGTTGGTTGTGGCGCCCTACATGTGCTTTGGGAGGATCTAGCTGAGGTGCGAACTGTTGCTGTAATTGAATCGATGCATGGCCAGGGAGTTGGTCATAAAATCTTGGATCAAGTACTTAAGAATGCAAAAGAGATTGGGGTTAAGAAGGTTTTTTGTTTAACCTTTGAAACAAAGTTTTTTGGCGCACATGGCTTTGAAGAGATTCAAGGAACACCTGTGACACCTGAGGTTTATCAACAGATGATCCGCTCATTTGATGCCGGCGTCGCCGAGTTCTTAGATTTAGAGTCAGCTAAGCCCAACACCTTGGGCAATACCCGGATGCTCAAGATTCTCTAAGTATTTCGGGCATAAACCCCCACTATTTGGGGTTATACCTTCCAAATCCGCTCTATATCTAGCGGAGCCAAAACTGATGTGCGTTAGGTCGGACTCAAGTTATAGGCTTACTACTAGTTAGCAGCGTAGTAACTGCAATAGGAAGGTTGATTCGATGTTTGAACGGTTTACCGATCGTGCTCGTCGCGTTGTTGTATTAGCGCAAGAAGAAGCACGCATGCTCAACCACAATTACATCGGAACTGAACACATTCTTCTTGGTTTAATTCATGAAGGCGAAGGCGTTGCCGCTAAAGGTTTGGAATCACTTGGTATTTCACTTGAAGCAGTACGTGCACAAGTTGAAGAGATTATTGGTCAAGGACAACAAGCACCATCAGGTCATATTCCATTTACACCTCGTGCTAAAAAAGTTCTTGAGCTATCACTTCGTGAAGCACTACAACTAGGCCATAATTACATTGGCACCGAACATATTCTTTTAGGTTTAATTCGTGAAGGTGAAGGAGTAGCTGCTCAAGTATTAGTAAAACTTGGCGCAGATCTATCTCGTGTTCGCCAACAAGTTATTCAATTACTCTCTGGCTACCAAGGCAAAGAGGCGGTTGCAGCTGGTGGACCAGCTGAAGGACAAGCATCTACTTCATTAATTCTTGATCAATTTGGTCGCAATCTGACACAAGCAGCACGTGAAGGAAAGTTAGATCCAGTAATTGGTCGCGAGAAAGAGATTGAGCGCGTAATGCAGGTGCTCTCTCGTCGCACAAAAAATAATCCAGTATTAATTGGTGAGCCAGGTGTTGGTAAGACTGCAGTAGT
>CAITID010000077.1 GCA_903892335.1 uncultured Actinomycetes bacterium | reverse complement strand
TTAAATACCGCTCTAAGTGCGCCAGCGATAATCGCAAAAAGTGCTACCGAGGCAATTACTCTGCGGAAAACTTTGATCATAGGTTAAATCTACTCCTGGCTCGCAAGTTTTGTCAGCGCATCGCCCGAGACTCTAAAAACTGTCCACTCATCCATAGCTTTTGCACCAAGTGATTCATAAAAATCAATTGAAGGTTTATTCCAATCAAGGACCCACCAAGAAAATCTTGGATAACCCCGCTCTACACAAATTTGTGCCAATCGAATGAGCAACGCTTTGCCATGACCTTGGCCGCGATACTTAGGATCTACAAACAAATCCTCCAAGTAAATTCCATGCTTACCCATCCAGGTTGAGTAATTTAAGTGCCAAATTGCAATCCCAGTTACCTGATCGGCTTGTACCGAGAGTAAGCAGTAAACCTGCGGATTCTGGCCAAATAAAGATTGGTTTAAATCAGATTTACTTAAGACCGCCTCTTCTGGTGCTTTTTCATACTCTGCCAAGGCGTGAATGTAATCATAGATCGCATCGATATCTGCAGGTATGGCATCTCTAATTTGAAAGCTCATATTTAAGAAATTTTTGCAGCAGCCATCGCACTTTGGATATCAGCCCAAAGATCATCAGTATTTTCAATGCCAACTGAGAATCTAATTAAATTCTCTGGAACGGTTTCACTCTCTGTTTTCCAACGACGACGACGCTCCCATAATGATTCAACGCCGCCAAGTGAGGTGGCATTTGTAATTAACTTACTTCCATTACACATCTGATCTATCTGGGCCACTGTTGCCTTAACTTCAAAGGAGATTACTGCGCCAAAACCTTTCATAAATGATTTTGCTCGCTCGTGATAAGGATCGCTTGCAAGGCCTGGATATCTAACACGTGAAATTGCAGGGTGTTTTACTAATCGCTGCGCTAAATCCATTGCATTTTCCTGCGCTTTATTCATACGAAGTGAGAAGGTGCGAAAACCGCGAAGTGCTAGCCATGCTTCAAATGGACCAGGGATGGCGCCACCATAGCGACGTGCTTGCTCAAGCCGGTTATGTAATGCCAAATCCATCACGCTAGTTGATCCAAGTAACACATCACTGTGGCCTGATATGTACTTTGTTACTGAGTGAATTGAAATATCTGCGCCAAGTGCAAGTGGATTTTGCACCATCGGTGATGCCAAGGTGTTATCTACTGCAACGCCGCAACCTGCAGCTTTTCCAGCAGCAATTAATTTTGGAAGATCCACAATCTCAAGGCCTGGATTAATTGGTGACTCTAAATACAACATTTGGCAGCCCGGAATTTGTGCCAGGGTTGCATCGGTATCTGCTAAATCTACAAACTTCACAGTTAATCTGCCATCTTCATGCATCTGCTTTAATAAAGTAGTTGTTCCTTGATAGCCGTGATGGGATGCAACAATTACTGCGCCAATTGGTAACAAGGAAAAAACCGATGAAATTGCAGCCATGCCAGATGCGTAAATTAAAGTTTGACCGCCTTCAAGTGTTGAGATTGCCTCTTCTAGAGCGCTCCAGCTTTCATTTCCATAACGACCATAACCAATGGCGCCGCCTTCATGAAATGTGGAATTTAATGCAATGGGTGGATTTAAAGCACCATCTGCTTTTTTTGGTGGT
>CAITID010000076.1 GCA_903892335.1 uncultured Actinomycetes bacterium | reverse complement strand
TGCTTTAACCAACCTTTATGAGTATGCCACTCCCCACCTGCAATCAAAGTGATTGAATAAAGTTTTCCTTTTGGATCAGTGAATTGAACTCGATCACCGTACTTGAACGTGCGATCAATCATTGACTACACCGGTTAAAAATGGATACCACAGTAGTAATTTACTTAAACTTAGATCAGATAAGGCCTTCACGATTCGTAGGTTATCGTTAACAGGCAGATTTACTAAATGTGGAATACCAATAACCTGTGCGCCAGAGGCAAGGCCCGAAGTAACGCCAGTGATCGAATCTTCAACAACTACACATTTGGTTATGTCTACCTCTAATTTTTGGGCAGCTAATAAATATGGCGCTGGATCTGGTTTTGATTTAACTACATCGTCAGCGCAGACTGTGGTGTCGAAGAAATCCTCTGGAAATCTCTGAAGAACGTTATTCATTAGTACTCCACCGCTAGCGGTAACTAGAGCAACTTTCAATCCGTAATCACGGCATTCTGAGATAATCTCCAACGCATTAGGAATAAGAGATAACTCATCTTTCAATTTTCTGGCCATAATCAGATCAAGTTGATCTCCAAAAAAACCTATTGGCTTGACTCCCTTAGATCGCTCTTGCATTATCGATTCAGTACGCTCGCGAGGCCCACCTAAACATAAAAGTTGATCCTCCTGCGTCCAACTACACCCAACTGACTCCATTACTTCAATCTCTGCCTCTAGCCAAAGTGGTTCTGAATCAACCAAAGTTCCATCCATATCAAAGAGAATTGCACTCATGAAGCGTTGAAATATTTTGCTTCTGGGTGGTGCAAAACAATTGAGGAAGTTGATTGCTCAGGATGAAGCTGAAACTCCTCAGAAATAGATACTCCAATTTTTTCTGGCTCTAATAACTGCATTAACTCAGTTTGTTGGCTCAAATCAGGACACGCAGGATAACCAAATGAATACCTTGAACCTCGGTAGCCTTGATTTAAAATTTCATCAAAATCTGGATTGTCCTCGTTTGCATACCCGAGTTCTAATCTATTTCTAGCGTGCCACATCTCAGTCAACGCCTCAGTTAGTTGAACCGAAAGTCCGTGCAGCTCTAAATATTCACGGTACAGATTCTGCGCAAACAGCTTATTAATTGCTTCAGAAACTGATTGACCCATTGTCACAATTTGGAAAGAGACCACATCGATTTCACCACTTGCCTTAGATCTAAAGAAATCAGCCAAACATAATCGTCTGTCGCGGGATTGTCTTGGAAAAGAAAATCTAACTCGCTCTTGGCCTTGATTCTGGCCTTCATGATGCAAAATCACTAAATAATTTCCTTCGCTATAACAAGGAAAATATCCATAAGTGACAGCCGCATTTAACCAACCATTAGATTGCACATCATTTAACAAAGAACGAAGTCTTGGTCGTCCTTCTTCTACAACCATCTTTGAATATTCTTGATTCTTCAATCCCCATTGACCGAGGAATAGCGCCCGCTCATCTATCATTGATGCATAATCATTTAAAGCTATTCCTTTAACAACCCTTGATCCATAAAAGGGTGCAGTTGGAATCGGATTATCACTTTGAACATCACTTCGGCGGGTATCAACTACCCCATCATTAACAATCTTCTTTACAGGTGTTACCCGCTTCTTTAGTGGTGGAAGCTGTAATCCCGGCACTCCCTTTTTAATCCCCATAAAGGTATCCATTAAACGAAGCCCTTCAAAAGCATCTTTGGCATAACGCACAGTTCCCGAATACGCTTCAGCAAGATCCTGTTCAACAAAGGAACGAGTTAATGCCGCGCCACCAAGCACGACAGGCCATTTCTGCGCTAAACCTCTAGCTTCTAACTCAATCAAATTCTCTTTCATAATCACTGTTGATTTAACAAGTAATCCACTCATTCCGATTACATCAACTTGATTGCTTTCGGCCGCATCAATAATCTGATTAACTGTTTGCTTTATACCGATGTTGACTGTTTCATAACCATTGTTTGAAAGAATAATATCCACCAGATTTTTGCCAATATCGTGAACATCACCCTTAACGGTTGCAAGTAAAATTCTACCTCTACCTTGATTATCTGTTTTTTCAATAAATGGTTCTAGCAAAGCAACCGCAGTCTTCATAACCTCAGCTGATTGCAAAACGAATGGAAGCTGCATCTCGCCTTTACCGAAAAGTTCTCCTACTGTTTTCATACCCTGCAGCAAATGATCATTAATAATCTCGAGTGCTGAGTGTTTTTCGGCCAATGCTTGCGTCAAATCAAGATCTAATCCAACTTTTTCCCCATCTATTACTCTGCGCTGCAATCTTTCCATCAAAGGTAGCGCGGCAAGATCTGCTGCACGCGATTCTTTTGAAGAAGTGATTTCAACACCAGAAAATATCTCGAGCAATTTGCTTAATGGATCATAAATTAACTCACCATCAGCAGCGTATTCGCGGCGGTCATAGATTAAATCCAGCGCTACTTTTAACTGTTCCTCACTTATTTTATTCATTGGCATGATTTTTGAAGGGTGAACAATTGCCGAATCCAAACCGTTCTTGACTGCTTCTGCTAGAAACACTGAATTTAAAACGATTCTCGCCGCAGGATTTAGACCAAAAGATATATTTGATATTCCAAGGGTAGTTTGGACATCCGGATACTCACTTTTTAACTGCTTAATTGCAGATAGAGTTTCGATCCCATCTCGCCTAGTTTCTTCTTGACCAGTAGCAATTGGGAAAGTAAGCATGTCAATAATGATGTCGCCTTGGTTCATTTCCCAGTTCGTTGTTAAATCATTAACTAGGCGGCGTGATACCTTCATTTTCCATGCTGCATCGCGTGCTTGCCCATCCTCATCAATTGTTAGAGCAATTACGGAAGCACCGTGTTCTACAACCATCGGCATGATTTTCATGAACCTGGAGTTAGGACCATCGCCATCTTCAAAATTCACAGAGTTAATGACACTGCGTCCGCCTAATTGTTTCAAACCCGCTTCAATTACTGCCGGTTCAGTTGAATCTAAAACAATCGGCAAGGTAGATGCTGTTGAAAATCGGTGTGCCAACTCAGCCATGTCTGCTGCTCCATCACGGCCAACATAATCAACTGATAGATCTAGCATGTGAGCGCCATCTCGAATCTGATCTCGAGCTATCTCAACGCAAGTTTGCCAATCATCTTGCAAGAGTGCATCACGGAAAGCTTTTGAACCATTAGCGTTCGTCTTCTCTCCGATAGCCAAATATGTATTCTGCTGGCGAAATGGCACAAATTGATACAACGAGGATGCACCAGATTCAATATCAATCTTGCGATCTTGAGTGTTAAAACCTTTAAGCACTTTTACAACCTCTGCTAAGTGCGCAGGCGTGGTTCCGCAGCACCCACCAACAATTTTTACCTGATACTCCTTAGCAAATGCTAATAATGATTTAGCCAAATCAACGGGTGATAATGGATAGTGCGCTCCACCATCTACCAGCACAGGTAAGCCAGCATTAGGCATAACTGAAATACCAATCTCAGTACTCATGCTTAACGTTCGAAGATGCTCACTCATCTCTTGGGGGCCAGTAGCGCAGTTAAGTCCGATGAAATCAATCTTCAAGGGCTCTAGCGCATTTAGTGCAGCGCCAATCTCTGAACCCAGCAACATCGTGCCGTTTGTTTCTACTGTTACTTGCGCAATCAGCAAGATATCTTTTTTACTTTCTGTGATCGCTTCTCTCGCCCCATTAATTGCCGCTTTTGCTTGCAGTAAATCCTGGGCAGTTTCAATCAGTAGCGCATCAGAACCACCATCGATTAAACCCTTCGCATTTAACTTGTAGGCGTTTTTTAAGATGTCATAAGTAGTGTGACCGAGTGTGGGTAATTTCGTGCCAGGACCCATAGACCCAAGAACCCATTTTGGTTTTTCCGGCGTTGAGAAAGAATCAGCGCATTTTCTAGCTATTTGCGCACCAGCTAATGAGAGTTCATAAATGCGATCTTCTATTTGATATTCAGCAAGGTTAGCGAAATTTGCACCAAAGGTATTTGTCTCGATTGCATCAACGCCAACGCCTAGATAAGCATTGTGAACAGATTCGACAATATCTGCTCTTGTAACATTTAAAATCTCATTACAACCTTCGTAATTTTGAAAATCGGCAAGAGATGGGTCAGCAGCCTGCAACATTGTTCCCATGGCGCCATCAGCGACAACTACGTGATTCTTTAGATAGTCTCGCAGCCCATTCATTTGGACAACTTTACCTTAATTAAATGATCAGGGCTTAAATCCTGAAGATTTAGCCCCTTTGTATGGTTGCTATAACGCTAAACCTAGTAATGCATCTAACGTTCTTGCTAACTCCCCTGCATCATTTACTGATGATTCTTTCTCATCATTGATTAAAGTTTGTTTGGCCCAAGTGAGAATTAAAGATAATGCTTTGGGTGTATCCAGATTATCTGCTAACGAATCACTGATTCCACTGATTACCTGGGCTACTGGTTTAACCTCAGTTTTTGAAAGAGCTTGCCGAACAATTTCAACCTCTTCAATTGATTTTTTCAGTACAGAATCACTCCATTCGCGGTAATTCTGATAGTGCTCAGACAGCAAAGCCCATCTGATAACCATGGGATCTACATTC
>CAITID010000075.1 GCA_903892335.1 uncultured Actinomycetes bacterium | reverse complement strand
GTTATGACTGCGGTTTTATTGTCGGCTCGCTATCGAGGTGGTAATTCACTTGGCTTGCCAGCACTTGGTGCGGCGATCGGATGTCTAGTTTTAATTGATCCATTTCAGGCGATCGATCCTGGATTTGCGCTCTCAGCTCTTGCAACGGGTGGCATTTTAATTTTGTCACCGCGATTGACTAGCTGGTTATCACCTCGAGTTAAGTGGAGTTGGCTGGCGGAGGCGATTGCAATTCCTATTTCAGCAACAATATTTTGCACACCAGTAATTGTTGCTTTATCTGGACAATTATCACTAATAACAGTGCCAGCAAATATTTTAGCTTCACCTGTTATTGGTCCGATTACAGTTATTGGCTTTATCGCTGCAATCTTCGCTGCTGTGTTACCAAAGCTCTCGGCATTATTGCTGCTATTTACCTATCCAATGGCGGGGTGGATTGTTTGGCTATGCCAAATCGGTGCTGACTTTGCAGTCTTAAAATTCTCCTCCACCTTATTTTTCATCGCACTGCTTTGCGTTATTTCAATCATATTTTTCAAAAGAAAATGGCGCTTGCTTCTGTTAGTTGCAGTTTTAATAATCTCACAACTTACCTATGCAAAAATGTATTGGCCAGGCAGTAATTGGCAGGTAACTAATTGTGATGTGGGCCAAGGTGATGCACTCGTAATCAACCTGCAAAATAGTAAAGCCATTGTGATAGATGTTGGTCCAGAGCCAGGCTTAATAGATGCTTGCTTGAAGCGCTTAAAAATTAAGGAGATCTCACTCCTTGTCCTAACTCATTTTCACGCCGACCATGTCGGGGGCTTAGCAGGTGCAATTAAGGGGCGAGATGTTAAGCAGGTATGGATCACCAATAATCTAGCGCCAGCATTTTCCTATGAAAGTGCTATGAAGTTACTTTCAAACAAAAGAGTTTCACAAGTGATTTCTGGTCAGCAATTTAGAATTGCAGCAGCGCATATTTCAGTTTTATGGCCAGAGCGTTACATCGGCAATTTTAAATCCCTGCCTGGAGATGGCTCTGCAATTAACAACTCAAGTATTGCACTACTGATAAAGATCAAAGAGCTTAAAGTTTTTGTCGCCGGTGATCTAGAGCCACCCGTTCAAGAAATCATCACTTTGAATCCATTGCTGCAAAAAGTTGATATCTACAAGGTTTGTCATCATGGCTCTGCCTATCAATACTTACCTTTGCTAGATAAAATTGATCCAGCCATTGCGGTGATCAGTGTTGGTGCGCAAAATTCATATGGTCATCCAGCACCAGATTTAATCGGTGAGTTTGAGCGACGAGGAGTAAAACTCCTTCGAACTGATAGATCTGGTGGAATTGCGATCGCTGCACCCAATAAGATTCATCTGTCGGGCAAAGATTGGTGGCAAATTCGGTGGGGTTAGTTTTAATTCAAGGAGCGGAAGCACTTTTAGCCGACCGTGCCATCTCCGAAATTCTTAACGCAACCGCACAAGCCACAGTCACCACACTTACTGCCGATGAGGTTGAGCTCGGCACAATTACGGATTCACTCGCACCTTCTTTGTTTGGTGATGCTCGCATAGTAGTTATCAAAGAGATCCAAGATTTAACTGCAGAGTGCAGCGATGAGATTATTGAATATTTGGCTAATCCCGATGAATCCTTGAATTTAGTTTTATGGCATAAAGGTGGCGTGAAAGGGAAAGCACTTGTAGATAAAGTTAAGAAAGCTGGTGCTCAGTTAATTGCGGTCGAGGCGATTAAGAAAGAT
>CAITID010000074.1 GCA_903892335.1 uncultured Actinomycetes bacterium | reverse complement strand
TCAGCTTTCTTAGGATCTACACCTAAGAAAAGTGCAACATCAACAGTTGCATCGTATTTAACCGTTGAAGTCTCTTTTACTAACTTCATCGCTTCACCTGGACCGTAGAGATTATCAATCTTGATCTTCTCGGCCGCAGCGCGGTACTTCTTGCTTCGCTTCATTTCATCTCCTCTTAATTAAATCTTGAAATTGTTTTCAAGATTTGGGGTTGTGGTTTAACGAACCAGCGAGGTTCTCCCACACTTTCTTTTTTAATTAACCGACAGTGATACCCATTGATCTGGCAGTACCGGCGATAATTAAAGATGCAGCTGCTAAGTCATTAGCATTTAGATCAACCATTTTTTGCTTGGCAATCTCTTCTACTTGTGACTGGCTAAGGTTGGCCACTTTATTCTTGTGAGGGATAGCAGATCCCTTTTCAATTCCAGCAGCTTTTAAGATTAAACGTGATGCTGGTGGAGTTTTAGTAATAAACGTAAATGAGCGATCCTCGAAGACAGTAATTTCAACTGGGATGATGTTTCCCTTTTGGCTCTCAGTCGCAGCGTTGTAAGCCTTAACGAAATCCATGATGTTCACACCATGCTGACCAAGGGCTGGACCCACTGGTGGAGCAGGTGTTGCTGCGCCAGCCTGGATCTGCAACTTAATTAGTGCGGTTACCTTCTTCTTCGGTGCCATATTTTTTCCTTTTCTTTTTCCTTTTATTAAATCGCTTTAGATTTACTTAGATCTTTTGTACTTGGTGGAATGAAAGTTCAACTGGCGTCTCGCGACCAAAGATAGAAACTAAAACCTTTAACTTAGCTTGCTCAGGCATAATCTCAGAGATTGTTGCCGGCAAAGTGGCAAATGGACCATCCATTACAGTTATTGATTCACCAATAATGTAATCAATATCCTTCATCTCAATCTTGCCATCCTTCTTAAGCGGACGAGGTGCCAAGATATTTTCAACCTCATCTAAAGTCAGTGGAGATGGGTGATGAGCATTTCCAACGAACCCTGTTACACCCGGTGTATTTCTCACACAAGACCAAGACTCATCAGTTAGATCCATGCGAACTAGAACATAACCTGGAAATACATTGCGCTTTACTACTTTGATTGCGCCATTTTTTAACTCACGAACTTCCTCTTCTGGAACTTCGATTTGGAAAACGTAATCCTCCATATTTAAAGATTGAATACGGTTGGCTAGGTTCGCCTTAACCTTCTTCTCATAACCAGCGTATGAGTGAACAACAAACCACTCACCTGGTGCGCTACGTAGTGCTGCGCGAAACTCTGAATTCTCATCAATTTCTTCAACTTGATCCTGTGCCTCTGGTGTTTCGGCAATTGCGGATGCAACCTCTGGCGTGATCTCTTCAACAGGTGCGCTCACGCTCTCTGGAAGTGAAAGTGCTGCTTCAAATGCATCCACTGGTGGATTGGCAGGAGTATCTATTGACATCTTCGCTCCTTATCCAAAAACCCAGAAAACAATTTTGGTTAAAACTAAATCAAAAATTGAAACTACTAAGATTACAAAGCAGACGAAAACCAAAACTACGGCGGTATAGGTAGTTAATTGATTTTTAGTTGGCCAAACAACTTTGCGAAGTTCGGAAACAATTTGGCGATAGAACAGCCCGATTCGACCAAAGAGTGATTGCGACTCTTCAGTAGTTACGATCTCTTCAGTCATTAACCTTTTCCTTTTCTTCTTTCAAATCTTTAACTCACTTGCAGGGCAGGAGGGACTCGAACCCCCAACCGGCCGCTTTGGAGACGGCAACTCTAGCCAATTGAGCTACTGCCCTTCGGCCCGCATTAAGGCATGAAAAATCATGACCTAAAACAAGCGCCGGGTCGCAAAGTGTAGGTGGGACAGGGCTCATAGGTAAAATCAGATAAAAGGTAAACCACATTTATGCGTAGATGGCACACTTTTCCCGTGAGCAACCAACCCAAGTCAAGAGTTTCAAGGCGCATCGCTGCGATCGCCGAATCTGCAACCTTGGCAGTTGATGCAAAAGCAAAAGCATTAAAAGCGGCAGGAAAACCAGTAATTGGTTTTGGCGCCGGTGAACCAGATTTTCCAACTCCAGATTACATAGTTGATGCGGCAATTGCTGCCGCTAAAAATGTTGCCAACCATCGCTACACACCATCTCCTGGATTACCAGAGCTGCGTGATGCCATCGTTGCAAAAACTAAACGCGATTCTGGTTATGAAATTACAGCAGACCAGGTACTAGTTACCAATGGCGGTAAGCAAGCGGTCTATCAATCATTTGCAACAATTCTTGATCCAGATGATGAAGTTATTTTACCTTCCCCGTATTGGACTACATATCCAGAAGCGATCAAATTAGCTGGTGGTGTATCGGTTGAAGTATTTGCAGATGAGAGTCAAAATTACTTAGTCTCAGTCGAGCAGCTAGAAAAAGCGTTAACTCCTAAAACCAAAGCGCTACTTTTCTGTTCACCTTCTAATCCAACTGGATCGGTTTATTCACCAGAGCAGGTCAAGGCAATTGGTGAGTGGGCCTTAAAAAATAATCTTTGGGTTATCACTGATGAAATTTATGAGCACTTACTATATGACGGAGCCACTGCGCCATCGATCTGTGTAGTTGTGCCTGGCCTTGCTGATCGCACAATCGTCATAAATGGTGTTGCCAAAACTTATGCAATGACTGGCTGGCGGGTTGGTTGGATGATTGGCCCTAAGGATGTAATTAAGGCAGCAACAAATCTACAATCACACTTGAGCTCAAATGTTTCAAACGTTTCCCAACGCGCAGCAATTGCCGCCGTATCTGGTGATTTATCTGCAGTTCATAAGATGGGTGAAGCTTTTAATCGTCGCCGAAAATTAATTGTTGGTTTACTAAATGAAATTCCAGGAATCTCCTGCCCTACGCCAACTGGTGCGTTCTATGTCTATCCATCTGTTAAGGGCGTACTTGGTAAAAGCATTCGTGGCAAGGTTGCAAAAACCTCAGCCGAACTAGCTACTTTAATTTTAGAAGAGGCTGAAGTCGCAGCAGTTCCAGGTGAGGCGTTTGGTCCATCTGGTTACCTTCGATTTTCATACGCAACTAGTGATGCCGATATTGTTGAAGGAATTGCCCGCGTTAAAAAATTGCTCTCTGAAGCAGTTTAATTCAAATCTAAACCAATTAATTGAACCTCAGCCTTTAACTCAATTCCAAACTTTTCATAAACGCGCTGCTTTGCAACCTTCGCCAATTTAACAATGTCATCAGCCTTAGCTGATCCACTATTGGTTAACGCTAAAACATGGCGCTCGGATATCTGTGCACCAGCTATTTTTTCACCCTTAAGAACACCGGCATGTTCCATTAACCATGCGGCCGAGGTTTTAATCCGGCCATCTGATTGTGGCCATTTAGGTGCATCCGTTGGCAACTTATCTGCATCCGCCTTTGAAATAATTGGATTAACAAAAAAAGAGCCAGCTGACATTATTTGATTACTAGTTGAGTCAAGCAGCATTCCTTTGCGAGCGCGAAGTTCAAGTACCGCCTTTCTAACCTCTTTAACTGGCGCCCGATCACCAATATTTAGTCCAAGATGTTTTGCCAATTCAGCGTAGGTAATTGGTAGCGATTGCTCACCCTTACGTAGTTGAAAGGTAACATTTAAAATAACGTAGCGATCCTTTTCAGATTTAAAGATCGATTCTCGATAACCAAATTTGCAATCTGCAGCCGCGAAAGTTTTGATCTGCTTTTCAAGCCGGTCATAAACACGAACTCGAGCGATCGTTTCAGCAGCTTCATGGCCATATGCGCCGATATTTTGAATAGGTGCACCGCCAACTGTGCCAGGAATTCCACTTAAAGATTCCAGATCCGCAAAGCCCTCATTGATACTTAATTCAACAAACTTATCCCAATCCTCACCAGCGCTAACTTCAATCATGCCGCCGCTGCAAGAATCGTAATCAAGCGCGTTTCCTTTATTTTCAACTCTAATTACAGTTCCAGCAAAGCCAGCATCGCTAATTAATAAGTTGGAGCCACCACCTAAGATTAAAACTGGCTCTTTGGCTTCATCCGCACTCTTAACAAATTGGATTAACTCCTCCTCTGAATGCGCATGCACAATCTTTTGCGCCGGACCACCAACTCGAAGTGTGGTGAAGTTAGAGAGGTTATTCATAAGTAAAGCCTACCTGCGCGGAGAGAGGATCTCATTTTTTCCTCTAAAGCGATCAAGAATGCGTTGGTAATTCTTTCGTGAATTCTTCTCACGATACTC
>CAITID010000073.1 GCA_903892335.1 uncultured Actinomycetes bacterium | reverse complement strand
TTTTTAACCGGTGTAGTCAATGATTGATCGCACGTTCAAGTACGGTGATCGAGTTCAATTCACTGATCCAAAAGGAAAACTTTATTCAATCACTTTGATTGCAGGTGGGGAGTGGCATACTCATAAAGGTTGGTTAAAGCACGATGAAATTGTTGGTAAACCAGAAGGCTCTATCTTTGTAACTAATGGCGATTTAAAATTCCAAGCTTTTCGACCATTGTTTACAGATTATGTTTTATCAATGCCTAGGGGAGCAACGATTATCTACCCCAAAGATTTGGCCATGATTTTAGGTGTAGCTGATATCAAACCTGGCGTGCGCGTACTCGAATCAGGTGTTGGATCTGGCGCTTTAACTCTTGCGCTAATTCGGGCGATTGGTGAACAAGGATTTCTTGAATCAGTTGAGATCAGAGATGATTTTGCTCAGATATCTAAAGACAATGTTTCGAATTATTTTGGAAAACAACCTACAAATTGGAACCTGGTAGTTGGTGCATTCCAGGATCAAAAGTATCAACCGGAGTGGGATCGAGTAGTACTAGACATGTTGGCGCCTTGGGAATGCGTGCAGACTGCTGCCGATGCTTTGGTACCCGGTGGTGTTCTACTTGCTTACGTTGCGACAACAACTCAGTTATCTAAATTTGCTGAAGCACTTAAAGAGAGTGACCTATTTACTGAACCAGAGAGTTCTGAAAGTATTGTTAGAGGTTGGCACCATGAAGGCTTAGCAGTTAGGCCACAGCATCGAATGATCGGTCATACTGGTTTCTTGATTTTTGCAAGAAGAATGGCACCAGGGATTTCAGTTCTACAACGCCGCAGACGCCCTTCGAAGGGCAGCTACGGCGTCGCTGAATAACTTCTAACTTACCTTGATTAAGTCCACAACGAAAACGATTGTTTCATTTGGTTCAATCGGCCCATTGCCCATTTCACCATAAGCAAGATCAGCAGGAATAACTAACAGTCTCCTACCGCCCTCTTTCATGCCTGGTACGCCTTGCTGCCAGCCAGTTATTACTCCACTTAAGGGAGTAGAGAAAGTTTGTCCGCTATCCCATGAAGATTGCACAACCTGTCCGTTATTCCATTTCATCAGGACATAGTGAACTTCGAGGTTAGATGTAGCAATGGCTTCTTTGCCTGTGCCAACAAAGATATCTTTCTTGGCTAATGTGGTTGGTGCTTCACCGCTTAGGGCTCCAATAACTGGAGCAACATTTTTTTCTGCAGTGACTGTTGGAAATATAAAGGTTGATTGTGTTTGACCAGTCATAGTTTCAACTCCACCATCTGTCGAGCATGCAGTAACCATTACAAGAATAGTTAGGGTAGTAAGTATTTTTCTCATTGGCTTAATCTGTAATTTAATCACAGGGTATTCTATCAAATCTTACAAAATTGGTTAATGTAGGGGCATGAGTGCTGAGAAAACGGAGCGGTTAATAAATCTCACATTGGGATTACTGGCGACTAAGCGATATCTCACAAAAAACGAAATATTCCGAACTATCGCTGGATACTCAGGATCTGTCGAAAGTATGGAGCGCATGTTTGAACGGGATAAGGATGAGCTTCGTAGCGCGGGGATAGTAATCGAAGTAGGTGGGTTGGATCCGCTTTTTGAAGATGAACAGGGTTATCTGATCCGCAGTGGAGCCATTCAAATTCAACCAAGTGATTTTACCAAGCAGGAGTTAATGTTGATGGTAATTTCAGCAAACTACTGGATAAATTCAAACTTGGATCAATCTGCGAAAAATGCGTTGGTTAAAATTGCTTCACTTGACGCCACTGCAGTATCACAAATCGAAGGTGGCAATAAAGTAATCGCACCAGATATGACCAACCATTCAACGCTTCAAATACAGATTCTTATTCAAGCCATTAGTGAGCGATATCTAATCAAATTTTCATATCGTGGCAGTCAAAGACAAGTTGCACCGATTAAATTGGAGAACTTACAAGGTTTTTGGTACCTAACGGGCCTTGAAGGTGATTTGCTCAAGAAATTTAAGATTATTAGATTCGAATCTTCAGTAGAACTTCTTGGCAAATCAGGTGCATTTGATGAACTGCAAGTAAATAGCGCCATGAGGGCTACGGAAATTACGGAAGCGCAAGAGTTTAAGTTGATTTCAAAAATACGGATTGGAAAATGCAATAATCTTCGCAAAATTGGAGAGGTGAAATCTTTCAATTTCGAATGGGATCAATGCGAGGTTAGTTCTTCAGATTCGGAGGCACTAATTCGTGAAGTGCTTTGGAATGGTGACGATATAGAAGTAATCGAACCAAGAGAAATTAGAGAATCAGTTTTGACTCGGCTTAGATCGTTAGCATCATGAGTGAATCAGCAGTAGATCGCGCCGCGAGAGCTCTAGATTTAATTCCATACATTCTAAAAAACCCTGGCATTGATTTATCTTCTATAGCTGAGAAGTTTGGAATTACTCAAAAGCAAGTTCTCGCTGACTTAGACATAATTTTTCTTTGTGGACTTCCTGGATACACACCGTATGAGTTAATCGATCTTTCCTATGAAGATGGTGTAGTCACGGTGATTGATCCCCAGGTACTTGATAAACCAAGATTGTTTACGGAATCAGAAGCAATAGTCCTGAATTTGGGATTAGCCATTATGAAACAGGCATTGCGGGATGAATCAACGATTCAGATGATAAAAGAGCTCCAGGTTAAGTTAGAATCTAAGTTCAAAAGTTTGACGGATGTTTCCTTTGTAGTTAAGAACCCTCCAAATTTCTACGAGGTAATTTTGAAGGCAATAGAAGAAAAGTCAGCGTTGGCAGTAACGTATCACTCGATTTCTCGAGATTCACTAAGCGATAAGGTTCTATTTCCTCTGAGCATCTACGTATCAGAGGGCAATTACTATATGAGCGCGATCGATCTTGGGTCCATGCAGGAGCGAAATTATCGATTAGATTCAATTATGGATTGCGCAGTATCAAATGTTTCGTATGAACAAAGTGATAAGTCGCCAGGACCGCCGGCAAATTTCTCATTCAAAATGCTGACTCGCAACCTTTTTCTAATTGAGAAATACGCCGCCCTTTTTCAGTCAGTTGAAAACATTGATGGGGATTACATAGCAAGTGGGAAAATAGGTAATGCTGAGTGGTTGCAGAGATTGGTGATCAGCAATGCACCCGATTTGCGATTGCTGGAACCTGCCAGTTTGGCTGGTTTGATCAAGGAACGAGTTGATTCTGCCATTGACTTGTATTAAGGACTCTTCACCAGACCAGATCGATTGAGGGATGTAGGGTAGAATTCCATTATGAACTCATTAGCGCCATGGCATATCGTAGTTATCTTGATTGTTGGATTAGTTTTGTTCGGTTCAAAGCGTTTACCTGATTCAGCCAGATCACTAGGTCGATCTTTAAGAATTTTCAAAAGTGAGATGAAAGAGTTGAATAAGGATGAAACAAAGCCAGATCAAGATGGCAATTCATCAACTGATAAATAACTTTTAGTTTGATTCTGTTCCTATGCGCAAGAGGCGAAGTGAAGCAATGCCCTTGCTGGACCATCTTCGGGAGTTTAGAAATAGGTTTCTTAAATCTCTACTAGCAGTTTTTTTAACAGCCATCGCAGGATGGTTCTTCTATGAGCCAATCATCGAGCAGCTAACAAAACCTTTTTGTGATTTAAACAAAACTGGGGGCGAAAACTACTGCGGTGATCTTTATATAAACGGCTTAATCGGACCTTTTAATCTGCATTTGAAGGTTGCATTTATAGCAGGAATTTTCTTAGCCTCACCGGTTTGGTTGTATCAACTTTGGTCATTTATAACTCCCGCTCTGCATAAACGAGAGCGCAGATTAGCTATTGGCTTCGTATCGATAGCAACACCTTTGTTTTCTCTCGGCGCTTTACTTGCTTACTTAATCCTTCCTCATGCCGTAAAAATTCTTTTGGGCTTCACGCCTAATGATCTTGGAAATCTGATTCGATTCGATGAGTATCTAGATTTTGTTCTCAGGCTAATACTTTTGTTCGGCATCGCCTTCGTATTACCACTTCTATTACTATCATTAAATGTCCTTGGCCTAATTAGCGGTAAAGCTCTTTTAAAACCCTGGCGACTGGCAGTTTT
>CAITID010000072.1 GCA_903892335.1 uncultured Actinomycetes bacterium | reverse complement strand
TCTTTCATTTTTGCTATGCCATTTTCAATAACTGATCTGGGTATTGTGTTCCAGTAAATTTTTGTAATTTCCCAACCTGCTTTGACAGCAAGATCAGCTGCGCGCATTGCAACCTGGTGAGCTTTAATGTGATCTGGGTGGCCATACCCACCAAACTCATCATAAGTAATCATTACTTGTGGCTTGATCTCTAAAATAATTTTGACTAGCTCATTAGCGGCATCATCTAAATCTGCCTGCCAAAAAACCTGTACGCCATTATTTTGATCAGCTCCCATCATTCCACTGTCGCGCCATTTTTTATTTGGGGCGCCGAGAAATCTAAAATCTGAAATACCTAACTCGGCCATAGCAGCATTTAATTCAATCTCGCGATGCTCACCCAATTTATCATCCTGGGAGCTTGCTAAATTTGCGAGTGCCGGAATTAATACCTCACCCTCTTCACCTCTAGTGCAAGTAACTAAAGTTACCGAAACGCCATTTGCTGCATACTTCGCCATCGTTGCGCCATTATTTATCGTCTCATCATCTGGGTGAGCATGAACTAACAAGAGTCTTTTTTGCGCCATCACCTGCGCAATATAACCTGAGAACTCTATAAATACCCGCTGGATTAAAGTGCGTATTAAGATACTCAGATGACTGAAGACAAAGCTTCTCGACTGCCACGCGATGAACGCCGTGCACAACTGCTTAGTGCTGCTTTAGAGGTATTCACAGCAGCTGGTTATCACTCAGCGGCCATGGATGAGATTGCAGATCGAGCAAAGGTTAGTAAGCCCGTTTTATATCAGCACTTTCCTTCAAAGCTTGAACTTTATTTAGCGGTCCTAGATCTGCATATTGATTCATTAGTTTTTGCAATTCAAAAAGCAATTGCGCAACATCGAAATAACTCAGACCGGGTAAAGGCAACAGTTGAGGCGTACTTTGGTTTTATTGATTCTGAAGGTGAAGCGTTTCGACTTTTATTTGAAAGTGATATGAGTTTAGAGCCGCAAGTTCGGGAGCGATTAAACCGAATGACTTATGACTGCGCAGCTGCAGTCAGTGCAGTAATTTCAATTGACACTGGTTTAGCAAAAGAGGAATCAACTATGTTGGCTGTTGGCTTAATTGGTATTGTTCAAACCACGGCGCGGCATTGGTTAGATCGAGATGGCAAAATTGATCGCACTCGTGCAACTGAATTAGTAATGAACTTAATATGGCGTGGAATTTCAGGTTTCCCAAAATCATCGCAATAATTTCAATTGGCAAGTAAGCCAGGAAGTAGATAAGGTTTAAGTATGACTACAGCAAGCAAGAGCGCAGCAGGTAAGAAGAATGGTGCCCACACAGAGGTGAAAATTGGCATCTCCGATAGCACCCACGAATTAACATTTGAATGTGCCAGCTCACAAGCTGAGGTAATTGCAGCGGTTAATAATGCAATTAAAAGTAATGCTGTTCTATCACTAAGTGATACCAAGGGACGTGAGCTACTAGTGCCTTACAACAAGATTAATTATGTTGAAGTTGGTGAATCCTCAGAGCGCCGCGTTGGATTTGCTTCCGAGTAACTCCTCCAACAAAAAATAAGTTACATCTCGATACGCATCTGCTGCAGCGCTTAGCTTTGCAAAATTCATAAGTGATTTATTGGCAATCTGTGCCAAGGAAACATTCTCATCATCTGGAATCACTGGTTCTAGAATCTTAAAATCTGCGGCAAGTGCTGGCACACTTGAATTTTCATTTAATTGTTGTCTGATCGCAAGCACGCCCAACTGTTGCAAGTCTGAGTAAAAATCATGAGCCTGCAGGACTCCCCTGATTGCAATCATGGCATCAGTAGTTGGATATAAAACTGCATCACTAATTTGCGCTGCTAAGTTGCTGCGTTGATTTAAAGCAGATGGTGTATCAATTACAACCAATTCATACTTAGAAAACTTATTCTTTATCTCTTTCGCTGAAATTTCTAGCGTATCTAATGCAGTGATTCTTGGCGCAGCTGGTAGAAAATCTATTCGCTCTGAGGTCCGGATAACTGAGAGATCAAGTGCGGTGTTATTTGTGGCAACTTCGAGCATGGTAAATCTGGGATTTTCAATCATAAATTGGAAGCTAAGGCTAGAGCGCTCATCTAGATCAATTAGTAAAACTTCGCGGCCATATTCAGCAGCTGCAATTGCAATACACATCGCAGTTGTTGATTTACCAGTACCACCAGTTGAATTAGCTATTGATAATATTTTAATTTACTTTGCCCTCGCCTCTTTTAACTGCGGTGGTGAGCGAAAAGCTTCTGGTAGTAAAAACAGAGAAGAACGAAATGCTTTCAGTGCAATATCTGTTGCAAACTCTTGGCCTGGCAAAGTTGGTGCGCCGTAAAGATCTCTGGCCCACTTTGGTAGCGCAGCACCAGCTAATGCAGAGATAGCGCCCCAAGTTGGCGCAAATGGAGTAGCAAATCGGATGAAGTTTGGAAGTGGTGGAACAGTAATTAGAAGCGCAGCGCGCTTTGCATCATCACTTGCGCGAAGTTCTGGTTTGAT
>CAITID010000071.1 GCA_903892335.1 uncultured Actinomycetes bacterium | reverse complement strand
GGATATTGGTTTTTCACCTTCTGATATTGGCCGTGCTTTAATTTTGATTTTTGGTCTAACTATTTTCGGTATAGGTGAGTCAATGTTGGTTATCTCATCATTGGGTAACTCACCTTGGGTGGTTTTATCAGAGGGAATATCTAACTACTCACCATTAAATATCGGAGAGGCAACCTTTCTGGTCAGTTTGGTGGTTTTACTTCTCTGGATTCCATTAAAACAAAAACCCGGGTTCGGAACTTTAATGAACATCCTGGTCATTGCTGTGTCTATTGAAATCGGTCTTCACCTACTGCCGACAACTGAATATGTATTTCTGCAATATCTATATTTGTTTGCCGGAATTGGTTTAGTAGGCATTGGCTCGGCGTTGTATATAACTTGTGGCCTAGGAACCGGCCCAAGAGACGGCCTTATGACTGGTCTACATTACAAAACCGGCATAAGAGTTGGCCGAGTTCGTTTGGGCATTGAAGTAGCAGCTCTAACCGTTGGATTCTTGTTAGGTGGCACCCTCGGCCTCGGAACGGCGCTCTTTGCCCTCTTTATTGGCCAATCAGTGGCGATTTCCCTTGGTGTCGTAAGCCGACTTACCTCTCAGTAACCCTTAAGTTAGAGGCACTCCCCTCAGTTTGTTGGACTGCATTCAACAACATGTCGAAAACACCATGTTAAAAAAACAGAAGGGTAACTCCATGCTTGATAGCTTCTTTAAAATCACACAGCGTGGCTCAACCGTAGCTCGCGAAGTTCGTGGCGGAGTCGTCACATTCTTCACAATGGCCTACATCGTTGCGCTCAATCCATTAATCATCGGTCTTGCAAAAGATGTTGATGGAAAATACATTGGTGGCGGCGACGCCCCAAATCTTGCACTAGTTGCAGCTGCTACCGCGCTAATCGCGGGAGTTATGACGATTCTTATGGGAGTTGTAGCCAACTTTCCGCTAGCAATCGCAACCGGCCTTGGCTTAAATACATTTGTAGCCGTCGGTATCGCCTCGAAAATGAGCTGGGCCGATGCAATGGGCCTAGTTGTTCTCGAAGGTATCATTATTTTAATCTTGGTTTTAACTGGATTTAGATTAGCGGTATTCCGCGCTGTTCCTACTCAGTTAAAAATTGCAATCTCAGTAGGTATTGGTTTGTTTATCGCACTTATCGGTTTAGTAGATGCCGGTTTCGTTCGAAAGACAGGTCCTGGCTCAGCTGTTGTGCCAGTAGCTTTAGGCGATAATGGAAATCTAATTGGATGGCCAGTTGTTGTTTTTGCTTTCGGCCTATTCTTAATGATCGGTCTAACTGTTAAGAAAGTTAAAGGTGCTCTTCTTATCGGAATAACACTGACTACACTGGTTGCAATCGCAGTTGAGTCAGCATTTAAAATTGGACCATTCGTTGGACCAAATGGCGTTAATCCAAAGGGTTGGAACTTAAATGTTCCGGCAGTGCCAGAAGCAGTTGTTGATACACCAAATTTTGCGATCCTAGGTGATTTCAATCTTCTTGGTGGATTTGATCGAATCTCAATAGTTGCAGCAGCGCTACTAGTATTCACATTATTACTAGCAGACTTCTTTGACACAATGGGAACAATGACCGCTATCGGTCAGCAAGCTGGATTAGTTGATCGCAATGGCAATGTAGAAGGTGCTGAGCGCATTCTATTAATTGACTCAATTGCTGCTGCTGCAGGTGGAGCTGGTTCAGTTTCATCTAATACTTCATACATTGAATCTGCATCAGGTGTTGGTGAAGGTGCGAAGACGGGCTTAGCTTCAGTTGTTACTGGAGTTCTATTCCTGCTAACCACATTCCTAGCGCCATTGGTTGCAATTATTCCTTACGAAGCCGCCACTCCTGCGCTGATCATCGTCGGATTTATGATGATGACTCAGATCAAGGGAATTGATTGGGATGATCTAGGTATTGCTATTCCAGCATTCCTAACAATTATCCTGATGCCATTTACTTACAATATTTCTGTAGGTATTGGTGCTGGTTTTGTTTCCTTCGTAGTAATTCGCTTGATTCAAGGAAAGCGTACAGAAATTCACCCATTGATGTACGTAGTGGCTGGATTGTTTATGATCTACTTCTTGCAATCACCAATTAACATCTGGACAGCTTAAAACTAAAACATAAAATAGTGGGCAACCTTGTGTTGCCCACTATTTTTTTACCACTTTATTGCCTGCTCACCCTTAGCAATCAACAAATCATTTACTTTAGAGAAAGGCTTAGAGCCGAAGAAGCCACGATAAGCTGACAGTGGACTTGGATGCGCACTCTTTATTACCTGTTCTGGTTTGAAGAATCCTTGCATTTCTTGGGCATCATTACCCCACAGAATTGCAATAGCTCCGTTATCGGCGACATATTTAACTATTCGCTCAGTTATTAAATGCCAGCCACTATTTCGATGATTGGAAATTCCATCTTTTCCAATTGTTAATGTTCGATTTAGTAGAAGCACTCCTTGATTCGCCCAATCACTTAAATCACCATTTGCTCGCTTTATCTTTAGATCATCCAACAACTCTTTAAATATATTTCTTAATGATGCAGGTAAAGAGGCCGACTTGGCGGGGACTGAAAAGGCAAAACCCATTGCATAATCATTTCTTGGGTACGGATCCTGTCCTAGTATTAAAACTTTCACCTTCGGTGGAGGAACTACAAGTGAGCGGAAAATTTGATTTAGTGCAGGTTGATAGTTCGTGCCAATCGATCTTTCAACTGCATGAAGCTCATCTTGATCAAGTATTTTCTTCCAAGAACTAGGAATTTGTTCCCAAAAACTAGATTGCTCGAGCAAAATATCTGCCGCCATCACTTTGGACGCTAATTGGCAAACCGTAAGCTTGGGTCATAAACGCACTGGTTATTACTCGGTCAACTGACCCCTGTGCAATCACTTCACCATCTTTAAGTAGAAGTGCATGGGTCGTTCCGATCGGAATCTCTTCAATATGATGAGTAACAATTACTGTTGCAGGTGAATATGGGTCGGAAGCAAGTTTTTCTAATCTTTGAAGTAAATCTTCTCGGCCGCCAAGATCTAAGGATGATGCTGGTTCATCTAAAAGAAGTAATTCGGGATCCGCCATCAACGCCCGTGCAATTTGAACTCGCTTCTTCTCACCTTCACTAAGTGAGGAGAAAATACGTTCCCCTAAATCTCGAACCCCCAGCGCGGTTAATAATGCTTTAGCGCGCGATTCATCCCAAAGATCATAGTTTTCCTGCCAACGACCCAGCATTGCATAAGCCGCAGTCAAAACTATATCCATAACGATTTCATCATCCGGAAAATCTTTCACAAAAGCTGAAGAAGTAATGCCAATGCGAGTACGTAATTCAAATACGTCGACTCTGCCTAATCTCTGCCCTAAGATTTTAATCTGACCAGAGGTTGGATGAATTAAAGTTGCGCACAACTGCAACAACGTTGTTTTTCCTGCTCCGTTAGGCCCGAGGATTACCCATCGCTCATCTGAATTTACCAACCAAGTAATAGGACCTAGAATATTTTTTTCGCCTCTTCGAACAATCACATTATCAAACTCGAAAATAGCGCTCACAATGAGAAAAGATACCCGCAATCGGAGAATTAACCGATAATCTGAGCATATGGCAACCCCGAATAAAGGCGATTTCACCGGATTAATTCTTGTTTCTGGCGTGGATAAACCTGGTATCACCTCTTCTGTGATTAACAAATTGGCGGAGTTCTCAGTAGAGATTTTAGATATTAAGCAGATTGTTGTTGGGCAAAGATTGCTCCAAACCATTCTAATTAAATTACTTCCTGACCACGCATTGGCGGTTGAAACGGATTTGGAATTACTTGCCAAAGAAATCTCTGCTGATATTGCCATTGATTTTTCTCAGGAAAATACAAATAAAACAGAGAGCTATAAAGCTTTCTTTATGCTTGTTGAGCAAAACCTAGATCCCAAAAAATTAGCAATGCTAACTGAATGCATTCAGGAAATCGGCGCAAACATTCTTAATATGCAGATAGATAAAATCGCTGAACTCACAGGCATTACTTTCCAAGCAGAATTCACTAATCTTGATTTCGATAAAGTTCAGCAGCAGGTAAAAAAGGTTGCACTTAGCAATCAGCTGGATATTTACTTTGATACTGAATTACTCAATAATGGTGACCGAAAATTATTTGTCTTCGATATGGATTCAACCCTTATTGGTGAAGAAGTAATTGATCAACTTGCTGAAAAAGCAGGTGTTGCAACTAAGGTCAAAGCTATTACTGAGAAAGCGATGGCTGGTGAATTAGATTTCACTCAGTCTCTTAAAGAGCGCGTGAATCTTCTATCTGGTTTGCCAGTACCGGCCATTCAGCAGATCTCAGCCTCCCTAACCTTTAATCCAGGTGTTTTAGAAACATTAAGTGCGATAAAGAAAGCAGGCCACAAGGTGGCCGTAGTAAGTGGTGGCTTCCTTGATGTTATAAAAGCTCCTCTTGATAAAATATCTATCGATTACATCTTTGCAAATAAACTAGAGATTAAAGATGGTCTACTAACAGGTCAATTAGAAGGTGAAATTATGAACTCTGCCGGTAAGGCGCATTCGCTCAGATTAGCTGCGGAAAAGGAAAAGATTTCACTCAGCAACACCGTAGTAGTTGGCGATGGAGCCAATGATTTAGAAATGATGGCCATTGCTGGTCATAGCTTTGCCTATAACGCTAAGGAAATAGTTCGAACGCAGGCACACTCAACCATTTCGCATCCAGATATGAGAGCTTTACTTCTCTTTACTGGTGTTAAATAAAAGCTGCGTTTGCTAAGTCTCTAAGCTTTGCAACCATGTTTGCGGGGTTTGCATCTCGGTAAACCGCACTTCCCGCAACAAAACAATTGGCTCCTGCTTTAGCAGCCATTTCGATGGTATTTTCAGAGATACCACCATCAACTTGCAGCAAAACATCAACTAATGACAATGAATTAATTTTTGATCTTGCTTGAATTACCTTTTCTAATTGATCTTCCATAAATGATTGCCCACCAAATCCAGGTTCAACGGTCATGATTAGTAACATATCGATATCGGATAGGTAATCGGCCACATCTAAAAATGGGGTTTTCGGCTTTATTGCTAAACCAACTTTGGCTCCATTTGATCTGATATTTGCAATTAAGGAAGGAACATCTTTTGCAGCCTCAAAATGAAACGTAACGGAATGTGCACCTTTTTCGGCATACCTAGGGGCAAAGTAATCAGGTTCGGCAATCATTAAATGAGCATCCACTTTTAGCGCAGAAATTTTCATAATATGTGCTGCTTGATCTAAATCAAAGGTAAAGTTTGGTACAAAATTGTTGTCCATAATATCAAGATGAAGAAAATCAGCCGTTCCAGAAACTTTTTTAATCTCATTTTCTAAATCATCAAAATTAGCATTTAAAATACTGGGCGCAATATATGCGGTTAATTTCTTGCTCACGGCCCTATCTAACCAATCTTCTTCAGAAAGGCCATGAACATACTGTCAGATCTGTTTCGGTGAGTCCAAAGTTGAACTGTTCCGTCATCTAGATGGCCAGCCGAGTGAGCTGTATTTATCTTTGAAATATCCAATATTGCCATCTCTGGATGATCAATTAAGAAGTTCATAACCTGAGCTTTGGTTTCAGATAAATGCGGTGAACAAGTGACATAAGCGATTACTCCATTTGGCTTAAGCAACTTTGCACCGCTACTTATCAATTGACGTTGTATAACAACCAGCTCTTTTAAATCTGCAAGATTCTTCCGCCATCTGGCTTCAGGCCGTCTGCGCAAAGCACCTAACCCAGAGCACGGAGCGTCGATCAGGATTCGATCAAATAATTGATCGAAGTTACCTGGCTCTCTCGCATCCACACTCACTACTAAATCATTATTTACAACACGTTTCACTAATTCTGCTCGATGAGGTATTGGTTCATTTGCTAAGAAGTTTACTTCGGGCTCTTTTTCAATCAGTGAATGAAACAGATAGGCAGCTTTTCCTCCAGGGCCAGCACACATATCTAACCAAGATAATCCAGGCTGCCAAGTTGCCAAGAAGTTTTCTACAACCATCTGCGAACCACGATCTTGCACGCCCGCTCTTCGCTCGATGATAGGTGGAAATTCTGATGGAACTGTTGCTATTTGATATCCGTTCACAGAATCAGAAATCTTATTCGCTCCTAGTTCTAGAAATTCTTCGTGGGTAGATTTTCCGGGCCAGCGGATAACATCTGGAGTAGCCGCTTCATTATTTGCTTTAAGTAACTCTTCTACTTCAGTCCAATTCCTTAATTGATCGTGATAGGCATTAATTATCCATTTAGGATGGCTGTATTGGATGCTAAGTGAATCAATCAAATCCAGGCTTGCTAAATCTGCAGTAATTTCTTGATTATCAGCCACCTTGCGTAGAATCGCATTTACATAACTAGCCTTTGAATCACCAGCAGCAAACCGAGCAACTTCCACAGTTTCACTAACTGCTGCATGATTAGGTATTCGCATTTGGGTTAATTGATGTATGCCCATACGTAATAAATCTTGAATTTGTGGATCCAATAGATCAAAATCGCGGTCGATAAACTTCTTTGCAATGAAATCATGACGGCCTTGCATACGTAATGTTCCGTAGGAGATCTCGGTAACAAGATTCTTATCTTTTTGTACTAATTTACTTTTCCGCAATAATTCAGGAAGTCGGATATTGGCATATGCCCCTTCGCGATTAACCTGAGAAATCAATTGGTATGCCAGCAATCTGGCCGAATTCGGTGATGGCTTACGCAAACTTAAGCCCCGATTTATCCCTTAACCCGTTGTAAAAATCGATACCACTCATGGGTTTTCGCCCTTGTGGCGTTAAAGATTTGATCTCTATCGCGAAATCACCTGTGCCCACAAATAATTTATTGTCAACCAAATTAATGCTGCCAACTGGATATCTTCGATCCTTGTCTAGAACGATCTCATTGATTCTAATTCGAATCCCCAACAAATCTGTAAAGAGACCAGGATTTTCACCAATTGCTCGATACTGATTATAAATTGTGGCCGCAGCCATCTGCCAATTAATTCGTCCCGCATCCTTCATTATTTTTGGGGCTAGGGATGCTGACGCGGAATCTTGCGGCTCTGGTTGCTGCCCGTTACGCAACATAGCAACACTTTCTTGCAAAGATTCAACACCCATTGGGGTCAACTTGTTAAGCAATGATTGGGTCGTGTCATGTTCTGAAATTGGGAATTCTTTTTGAACGAAAATTGGCCCTGTGTCCATTCCGGCTTCTAATTTAAAAACTGTTACTCCGGTTTTGGTATCCCCATTAAGTAAAGCCCACTGCACCGGAGCTGCCCCTCGATACTTTGGTAAGAGTGAAAAATGTAGATTCAAGCAGCCATACGAAGGTATTTCCAAGACGAAAGCGGAGAGAATATGTCCGTATGCAATTGTTATCAGTAAATCAATGCTATTTTCAATTAATATTTTTGCTATTTCTTCATCAGTTTGTGGTTTATGGACAGTTAATCCACTTGAACTAGCCCACTGGGCTAATGGATTCGCTGTAAATGCCTGACCCCTACCGGTGGGTTTATCAGGATTTGAAATAATGCAAACTAAATCGACTTCAGATGATCTATTAAAGGCTTCAATCGCTGCTTGGGAAACTAGGGAAGAAGAAGCAATACAAACTTTTAATTTCAAAGGCTAGCGCCGAAAGTTCGATGAGGTGAAACTCTGATTTCCGGGGATAAACCATTTTCAGTTGCTAAACCAAACCACTGAGAATCTCGGATCTCTTTCATGGCAATCTTTCGATCAGCTTCATTGAGTCGATCAATGAATAAAACTCCATCGAGATGATCAGTTTCATGTTGCAAAGCCCGCGCCAATAAAGCACTTCCTTCAATAACAATGGGATCACCATGCATATTAAATCCTTTAGCTACGGCCCGAAATGCACGAGGAGTTTCATAACTTAATTCTGGAAAAGACAGACAGCCCTCTTGACCCTCTTGCATTTCATCGCTTAAGTCCAAGGTTGGATTAACTAGATGGCCTAATTCATCATCAACATCCCAGACAAACACTCGTAATGGCACTCCAATTTGCGGGGCCGCTAAACCAGCACCCGGCGCAGCCTGCATCGTCTGCGTTAAATCCCGAACTAGATTTCGAAGTTCTTTATCAAAATCAATAACAGGGGTGGCGGGTGTAACCAACACTGGATCACCGAAGAGGCGAATAGGCTTGATAGACATACGCTTATGATACGGCAAAAATTAACTAAAGTTCATACGGATCAAATCGAACATCAAAAATATCCTTACCCTTTACCCCTTGAACCTTCACGATGTCATCTAATAGCTCAACAACAATAGAACTTTCTGAGTACTCAAATCTAATCACCACGTAACTTTTGTCAGCGCTTATTTGGATTGGACCTGAGATCAAGTAGGAATGCTCAGTTTTCAAGTTTTGTGCAAAAATCGAAATATCCTTTTTAGGCCCACTCACGATCGCGCACCGAAAATATGGTGGTAATTTCGATTCTAAACGATTTTTCAAATCAACATCATTGAAATTTTGTCGCTTCAATAATTGCTGAGTAACCGGATGGTTATTTTGAAGCGAAATGAACACATCACCTTCATTTTTAACCCTGGTGATTAAATCAAACCAAAGACGCTTCGCCTCCTCTTCGGCCCGCAAAGTAGGTTGATTATAGATTCGCTCGCAATCAAGCAAAATAACTGCTGCATAATCTATATATGGTTCACAACCTCTAGTTGATACAACGATTGAAAAATCATCACTAGCTTCATATAAATGATCTTTCTGTGAAACCACCACGCGCGCACCAGGCACGGCTCTGCCAATCTCCTCCGCCGTTCTATCGATACCTCGATCAATCACAAATGGTCTGTTGTTTGAACAAAAAGAGCAACTCCAATTTTTATGAACTGACTTGCACAAATAGCAAACGGGGTCGGTATTAGCTTTTTCGATTTTAAGCTTTCCACCACAGCCACACACCACTAAATTCTTGCATTTACTACAAAGGAAGATATTTGCATATCCCTTTCCTGCAACACTAACCAAAACATTGCCATTTTTTATATTCTTCTTAATCAGGGAAACATAGGACTTAGAACCATCCAAAACATGATACGAACAATTGTTTATTTCTCTGGTTGAAAGCTTCTTTAACCATTTGATGTCGATCAATCTGGCTATTTCAAGTGAGTGATAGGCGCTATAAAAAATTAAGGAAATAGCTGAGGAACGAAGCAAAGTAACATCGCGAGAATTCCATCCAGGAGATCTCTGTTCATAATGAGATTGATCCCCATCGTTTACTACAATTACCGAAGCATTCTCAGGTAAGCGCGTAAATGCTCCGCTGCGGTTTGCCAAGATTATTTGATTTGTGCCCATGTTTGCATCTAGAAAGGTATTAAATCTTAAAGATCTACTGTCCCGTGAATCTAAACAAATACAAGAATTTGCAAATCTCTCTTGCAAAATCTTTTTGATCACATCAAATTCGCGAAAATTATCTACCAATATTAAAACTGTACCCTTGCTCACTCGCAAACCAACGATCTCAGTTAACAAAGTAAAAGGTGGCAATCCTTGTGGCTGTGAAATGGCGCAACGTACAGTTGATTGATTGGATAACTCTAGATAATCAGATGCGTTTAAAGTTTGTTGCAGAAACGAAGTTTCTTCTTTAAAACTCACTTTTATTGGATCTTTTGCGGTATACCGGTGCTTGGCTGGGATTGGAGGAAGATGCGCTTCAATTAGATTCCAAAGATTTCCACCAAAACGAGCTCTGACCGATTGAAAGTGCTTCAATGTCAGATCATCAATAATTCCGGGAACTCCGATTACTTGGATAATGCTCTTTAACTTGCCCACAGATGAAGATCGAGAAATCGAGAGGATTAATCCTTTAGTTTTTAATCGTCCATACTCGATTAGAACGATTGAACCAACAACGGCCGATTCGGATAAAACCAGCGGAATCGCGTAACTATATATTTGCTCTACGAAAGAAACAGGAGTTTGTACCAATACTTCGGCAACATATCCACTTTGCTCAGACTCTTTAACTTTGATCGGTTTTGCGTCAATCCTCTGACGTTTTAACTTAAGTGGCTCAACCACTGTCTAATTTACTAAGCCTTTAAGTTCATTCACGCGGTTTTTCTTCTCCCATGAGAAATCTGCGAGTTCGCGTCCAAAGTGACCGTAAGCCGCAGTTTGAGAGTAAATCGGGCGTAGTAACTCTAAATCTCGGATAATCGCAGCTGGACGTAGATCAAACACTTGATTCACGGCTGAGCTTATTTTTCCTAAATCAAATTTATTAGTTCCAAAAGTCTCAATAAACAGGCCAACTGGTTGCGCTTTACCAATTGCATATGCAACTTGAACTTCACATCGATCAGCCAAGCCCGCTGCAACAATGTTCTTGGCTACCCATCGCATGGCGTAAGCAGCAGATCTATCAACCTTTGATGGATCTTTGCCACTGAAAGCACCACCACCATGACGGGACATTCCACCATAAGTATCAACAATAATTTTTCGACCGGTTAGACCCGCATCCCCCATTGGCCCACCAATAACAAAACGACCAGTTGGATTGATTAAAATCCGTAATTTTGAAATATCTAAATCAAGATCTTTCAAAATAGGTGCGATTACAAACTTCTTCACTTCTGGCGCCAGTTTCTTCTCTAAATCAACATCTGGTGCGTGCTGAGAGGAGATTACGATTGTATTTAAGGCGACCGCTTTATCCCCTTGGTATTCAATAGTTACTTGTGTTTTTCCATCTGGCCTGAGGTAACCAAGTTGCTCACTTTTGCGCACATCAGTTAATTGTTTTGCCAGCTTATGGGCTAAAGAAATCGGCAGCGGCATCAACTCAGGTGTGTCATTACAAGCATAGCCAAACATCAATCCTTGATCACCTGCGCCTTGCAGGTCTAATGGATCTACCGAAGAGTCAACTCTATTTTCAAAAGCATCATCAACGCCTTGTGCAATATCTTGAGATTGCTGACCAATAGAGATTGAAACTCCACAACTATTTCCATCAAAACCTTTTTCGGATGAGTCATAACCGATTCGAAGCACAGTGTCTCGAACAATACTCATTACATCGGCGTATCCATCTGTAGTCACTTCACCTGCAACATGAACCTGACCAGTAGTAATTAAGGTTTCAACTGCAACTCGACTTTTTGAATCCTGGGCCAATAAAGAATCTAAAATCGCATCTGAAATTTGATCCGCAATTTTATCGGGATGACCTTCAGTTACTGATTCTGAGGTAAAGAGGCGATTTTCCACTTCGCTAGCCTAACGCAATACTTAATTGATCAAGCAATATTTCAGAGAGCGTGTCCTTAGAAATGTTTGGTACATCAATTACATTGCCATCTCTTGCAATAAGAAAACCAGAGGTTTCATCAGATCCAAATACTTGTCCATGTGAAACATCGTTGACATAGAGTAGATCTACACCCTTGGCCGATAACTTACCTTTGCCTGCAGCCAATAAATTTTTCAGATCACTTTCGGTTTCAGCAGCAAAGCCGATGATTACCTGGGTTGACTTCTTGCTGGCACTGACATTCGAAACGATGTCTGGGTTTAATTCTAGATCTAATGTATTCAAATCGTTTTTGTGAAATTTCAAATCAGATCTATTAGTAACCTTAAAATCTGAAACGGCTGCGCTCATAATTAATGCATCTGAGAATGGAAATTCAATATTTACAACATCAGCCATCTGATCGGCGCTTTCAACAAAAGTAGTTGTAATACCCTCGATAATAGGAAGATCTGTATTCGCAGCTATCAAATGAACTTGCGCCCCGCGTTTCGCCGCTGCATATGCAAGAGCAAAACCTTGTTTACCGCTTGATCGATTTCCAATGAATCTAACAGCATCAATTGCTTCTCGAGTACCGCCGGCGGTAATTAAGATTTTTTTACCAATTAGATCAGCATTTCTTATCAGATGCGCATTTACTTCATCAATGATGCGATCCACCTTGGGATATCTTCCGATACCAACATCATCTCCAGTCATGCGACCGTGATCAGGTTCGATAATTAAGAATCCGCGTTTTTGAAGAGTTTGAATATTTTCAACTGTTGCTGGGTTCAACCACATCTCAGGGTGCATGGCCGGAACCAATATTTTTGGCTTAGTTGAAGCTAAAACTACATTTGTTAGTAAATCATCAGCGCGACCCTGCGCCAATCTGGCTATCAAATCCGCTGTGGACGGGGCGATTAAAATTGCATCGGAATCTTTAGCTAAAGAAATATGTGGAACTTCTTCAACATCACTCCACAGGTCGCTATATACCTTACGTCCAGAAAGTGCTGCCCATGTTGCAGCGCCAACAAAGTTTAAACTTGATTTAGTTGGCATCACGGTTACAACAAAACCATTATCTTGAAGTCTTCGAATTAAATCACAGGATTTATAAGCCGAAATTCCGCCACCAACGCCAAGCAAAAGATGTCGGCCGCGAACGAACATTAGAAAGCCCTACTTTGTTGAAGTTGGTGCTTGTGGCTCTAGATTCTCGATAGTTAACAATCCTTCGTTGATTTCACGAAGGGCAATTGAAAGCGGTTTCTCATGAACATAAGTTTCAACTAGTGGACCTACGTATTCAAGCAAGCCTTCACCAAGTTGAGAGTAATAAGCATTGATTTGGCGCGCACGCTTTGCTGCGTATAAAACTAAACTGTATTTAGATCCAGCTTTTTCTAATAGCGCATCAATCGGAGGATTAGTAATTCCATCAAGTGCTTGATTTGTCATCTGCTTAGTCTCCTATGATTAAAAACTGCTAATTCACTTAAATGTGGTCTTAGCGAAGAGCCAAAGATACCAGTTCCTCAACTACCTCCTCAACTTTGGTATTTACAAGCACAAAATCAAACTCAGAGGCCGCATTTAACTCCTCTTTTGCCTTTTCAAGGCGCATCTCTAAAGATTGAGCAGATTCTGTACCTCGATTAGTTAATCGATTTTCAAGCTCTGCCCAACTTGGTGGCTCGATGAAAACAAGTAGTGCTTCGGGTGAGTTTTTTCGAATTTGCCTGGCACCGTTCAATTCAATTTCAAGAACTACATTCAAACCCTTTGCAAGCGCCTCTTTAACTGGCTTAACTGGCGTTCCATACTTTGCACCAGTGAATTGAGCCCATTCTAGGAATTCATTGTTTTTGATCATCTGATCAAATTGTTCATCGCTCACAAATAAATAATCTTGATTGGCTTTCTCACCGGCACGAATGGCTCTAGTTGTAGCAGATACTGAAACCCAGAAATTCTTTTGATTTTTCAATTGATTAGTGATCGTACTTTTTCCAACACCGCTCGGTCCAGAAACAACTATTAACTTTCCAACTGACGGTGGAGTTTTCATTAGTAAAAACTCCTTTCGCAATAACTCAATTTGCTTCGCCCCTACTCCACCTATTCTACGTCTTTTAGATATACCTGTTCGCTCGAAGATTAGATCAACTCTCTTTTGCCCCACACCTGGAACAGAAATCAAAGCGTCCATTAACTTCATTCTTAAAATGCAATAACGAGTATCTTGAAATAGATCGAAAAGAGAAATCTCACCTGATGCCAGCGCACTCTTTACGAATGCTCGCTCTCGTCGAGCCTCTATTGCTTTTGCTCCAGCTGCGGCTCGCTCCGCCGAACTTAAAGTTGGCGGCAGTTTCAAGGATTTATAGATTCTAGGATTTGCGCGATTTTATTTTGCATGGCGCCAACACCGTTTACGGCTTCAGATGTTATTGATCTTCCAATCACAACGTAATCTGCGCCATTTTCTAGAGCTTGCTTTGGTGTCATAACTCGAGATTGATCATTTAATTTCTCACCCGCCAACCGAACGCCCGGTGTAATGATTGTGGCCTTCGGTGCGATCTGTCTCATCAATGCCGCTTCAAAAGGTGAGCAAACCAAAGATGTAGCACCAGCCGCAATTGCCTGGGTCGCCCAAATACTTGCAGTTTGCGAAATATCCTTTGTATAACCAAGATGCATGAACTCGTAATCAGAAAATGAAGTTAACACCGTAACTGCCGTAATTGAACCACCTGGCAGCACTGATGCTGCCGATTTAATCATTTCAGCACCACCTGCAGCATGCACAGTTAAGAACTTTGGATTCAATTCTGAGACCGATTCAACAGCACCTTTTACCGTGTTTGGAATATCGTAAAGTTTTAAATCAAGAAATAACTTGAAATCAAATTCTTTCTGCAGATCAAGGATCGAAGCCTTGCCATTTTCTAGGAAATACTCCAAACCAATTTTAAAATGATCTATCTGTGCTGCACAGGCCTTGATCCAGTTGGCCGCCTCTTTTGGATCCTTTGTATCTAAAGCCAGAATTATTGGACTGCTCATGAACTTGCCCGATGTGCAAAGCCAATTGCATCTCTAAAATCATTAAAGCCACGTTCTAGCAAAAGCATTTGAAGTTCATCTCGAATTTTAATCACCGCAGTTGGATCTCCGAAAGTTGCAGTTCCTACTGAAACAGCTGATGCTCCTGCCAATACAAGTTCGAGTGCATCACGACCATTACTTACTCCCCCCATGCCAACAATGGGTGTGTTAGGAAACATTTGATGTACTTGATAAATCGCACGAACTGCAACTGGTCTTATTGCTGGACCTGATAAGCCCCCAGTTTTACCACCTAATTTCGGTTGCATAGTATTTAAGTCAATTACCATGCCCAATAAAGTATTAATCAAAGCTAATCCATCAACGCCAGCGTTTATTACGGATCGAGCAATTTCAACAATATCAGTTACATCTGGCGATAATTTCGCGATTATGGGTAGTTCTCCACCGATGTTACGACGCACACTTTCAATGGCAGCACTGGCAGTATCTGGATGACAGGCAAAAACCTGGCCACGATTTTCCACATTTGGACAAGAGATGTTAACTTCAATCGCACTAATTCCTTGAACTGAACGTAATCTCCTTGCAAGCACTCCATACTCATCAACATTCTCACCAGCGATTGAAACAATAACTTTGGCGTTGTTTTCTACTAGCCACGGGATGTCTCTTTCTAGAAAAACATCAATACCTGGACCTTGTAGACCTATTGAATTGAGCATGCCACTTGGCGTTTCGGCCATGCGAGGAGTTATTCGCCCATTCCTAGCCTTAGTCATTATCGATTTTGTTACGACAGCGCCTATTTCAGAGAGTTGAAAAAATTGTGATAATTCCTGACCAGAGCTTGCACAACCACTTGCCGTAAAGATTGGATTGCTAAATCTTTTACTGGCTATCTTTGTTGAAAAATCAAGCGTGCTCATTTGGTAATCGCCTCAATGGCGCTTTCTTTATCCCAGATAATCTTGGCACCATCCATTACCGGACCATCAATACAGGTTCGAAGCATTTTAATTTCATCCTCTACCCGCACTGGAACAACACAAGTCATGCAAACACCAATTCCACATGCCATTGATTCTTCAACTGAACATTGGTGAACAAGATCAAAATCCTGCGCGATCTTGTTTATACTACTTAACATCGACATCGGCCCACATGAATAGATCACTTCTGTATTGAACTCACGAATTAATCTAGGAATTGATTCCGTTATTTGCCCATGAACCCCAGCGGTGCCGTCATCAGTAGATAAGGTCAACGATGAAACACTGCGTTTTCCCTCTAGTGGTGCATAGATTTTGCTAGCAGTGCTAGCTCCTAAAACCATATCAACTCGACATCCGCGATTTTTTAACAACTCTGCTAGTGCAAAAAGTGGAGCGGAGCCATAGCCACCACCGATCAACATAGTATTTGCTGGGGTTGTAGGAATTCCAAAGGCAGTTCCGAGCGGTCCAATTAAATCCACAAAATCGCCAACATTTAAGCTGCATAACCATTTACTACCTGAGCCATGTGGTGCAACAACTAACTCAACTGTTCCTCCTAATAAACCTTTATCGATAGCGCGATAGATTGCAAAAGCTCTGCGCAGAATAGATGCAGAATTCTCTCCACCAACAGATATTGCTACAAAATTTCCAGGACGTACCGATAAAGCAATATCACCAACAGCAAAGACCATATGATGATATGGACCCACTTTTTTATTACTTATAATTTCAGCTTTTATTTGTTTAGCATTCTTATTAATCTTTAACTGGTTCAACTTTTCATCCATTCCTGGAGTGATTTGATTTCAAAGTCGCCACTTTGTAAGGCGGAAATTGCTGATACTGCAGCCCGAAAACCTGCAATGGTTGTAATACAAGGAACTCCCCTAGAAATGGCGGCGGAGCGAATCATGGCGCCATCATGTTTTGATCCCCTACCTAACGGGGTGTTAATAACTAGTTGAACTAATCCTTTACTGATGACTTCATTTGCTGATTGCTGTGAATTTTCAGGATCAGAGTTCTTTCTTACCAATTCCGAAGCAACTTCTTTGCTGGCAAGGTAATCATGAGTTCCTTTTGTCGCATAAATTCTAAAATTTAAAGCAGCAAGTTCGCGAGCTATCCGCCAACCGCCAGCCTTATCTCGCTCTGAGAGTGAGATGAACACTGCGCCCTCTTTTGGAAGTGCTCCAAATGCTGCAGTCTGACTCTTTGCAAATGCCATTCCAAAGTTTGCTGAAATACCCATAACTTCTCCGGTCGATTTCATCTCCGGCCCAAGTACAGAATCAACTCCAGTGCCATCAACTCTGCGGAAGCGATTCCAAGGTAGAACGGCCTCTTTGACAGAAACCCCGTTGGCTTTGCCATCTCCTGATTTAGGCAAGATTGCTGATGATCGCAATTCTGCAATGCTTTGACCCGCACAAATTAACGCCGCCGCCTTTGCCAATGCAATACCAGTTGCTTTTGCCACAAATGGCACAGTTCTTGAAGCTCTTGGATTAGCTTCCAAAACAAATAATTTATTTTCTGACAATTTAACGGCAAATTGAATGTTAATTAGACCTCGAACATTGACGCCATGTGCAATTTTTTCTGTTGCTAATCTAATTTCCTCTAACTGTTTATTGTCCAGTGAGATACTGGGTAGAACACAAGCTGAATCCCCCGAATGGATTCCCGCCTCTTCTATATGCTCCATCACACCTGCTAAGTAAAGTTCTTTACCGTCAAATAATGCATCAACATCAATTTCAATTGCATCATCTAGGAATTTGTCGATCAAAACTGGGTGATTTGGCGTAATTGCAGTTGCTGCGGCGATGAATCCTGCGAGTGATTGTCCATCGTAGACAATTTCCATGCCTCTTCCACCTAATACATAAGATGGTCGAACCAATACTGGGTATCCGATTTTGTCTGCAATTTCAGCTGCTTCTTCATATGAATTAGCCATACCAAATTGCGGTGCTGTTAAATTATTGCTTCTAAGAATTTCACCGAAGGCCCCACGTTCTTCTGCTAAATCGATGGCATCTGGTGATGTGCCAAGAATGTTTACGCCTGCTTCTTTCAAACCACGTGCTAGCCCTAATGGTGTTTGTCCACCGAGCTGAGCGATTACACCCAGAACTGGGCCGGCTGCCATTTCAGCATTGATTACTTCGAGTACATCCTCCAAAGTTAAAGGTTCAAAATACAACCGGTCAGAAGTGTCATAATCTGTTGATACCGTTTCTGGATTGCAGTTAATCATTACTGTTTCATACCCTGCATTTCGAAGCGCAAAAGATGCATGCACGCATGAATAATCAAATTCAATTCCCTGGCCGATTCGATTGGGTCCACTACCCAGAATGATTATCGCATCTTTTTCTCTACTTAAAACTTCACTCTCATCCTCATAACTTGAGTAATAGTAAGGAGTAAGTGCGGCAAACTCGCCAGCACAAGTGTCAACCGTTTTATAAACGGGGTGTAATCCAAATTTAGTACGTAGTGATCGAACTTCAGTGACATCAATAGCTCTAATTTGTGCGATCTGAATATCTGAAAAACCCATTTGTTTGGCTGATCTAAGTAATTCCTTAGATAATTCACCTTGCTCACTAATTTTGATTGCCATTTCATTGATCAAAGAAATTTGCTGTAGAAACCATGGATCAATTTTGGTTGCTTCAAATACTTCCGAGATACTGGCACCGAGATACATCGCCTTTTGTACTTGCTGCAATCTAAATTCAGTTGGAATGCGCATCTGCTTAACCAGATTTGCCAGATTACCTGGCCGCCAATCAAATGAATATCCCTCTTTTTCAACCGATCGCAATGCTTTCTGAAGCGCTTCTGGGAATGAACGGCCAATTGCCATTGCCTCGCCTACGCTTTTCATCGTAGTAGTTAATCGATGATCTGCTTCTGGAAACTTCTCGAAAGCAAACCTAGGCACCTTAACAACTACATAATCCAACGCGGGCTCAAATGAAGCTGGCGTGGATTTTGTAATGTCATTTTCGATTTCATCGAGGGTGTAACCAATGGCTAGTTTTGTTGCGATTTTAGCAATTGGAAATCCTGTTGCTTTTGAAGCTAATGCTGAAGATCTAGAAACTCTTGGGTTCATTTCGATAACAATGATTCGACCATCTGCCGGGTTTACTGCAAACTGAATATTGCATCCACCCGTTGCAACACCAACTTCGCGAATGATCTCAATCGATAAATCTCTCAATTTTTGATATTCAACATCAGTTAAGGTCATTGCTGGCGCAACTGTGATCGAATCTCCAGTATGAACACCCATCGGATCTAAATTTTCAATACTGCAAACAATCACTACGTTATCCATATGATCTCGCATCACTTCGAGCTCATACTCTTTCCAACCAATAATTGATTCTTCCAATAAAACTTCTGTAGTTGGACTATGCCTTAGGCCTGCTCCGGCTATCTGCTTTAAATCCTCCTGGTTATAGGCAATACCAGAACCCAAGCCGCCCATAGTAAAAGATGGTCTAACAACTACTGGGTAATTTAATTTGTTCGCTGCTTGTAAGCACTCTTCCATTGTGTGTGCAATTACTGATTTAGCTGATTCCCCGCCCACCTTTGCCACGATGGTTTTAAAGATCTCTCGATCTTCACCTCGCTTGATTGCATCAATATTGGCACCAATTAACTTAGTTCCGAATCTTTCAAAAGAACCACGAGCATGCAATTGCATAGCCGCGTTTAGTGCAGTTTGCCCGCCTAAAGTTGCCAACACAGCTGAAGGCTTTTCTTTCTCAAGAATCTTTTCGATCACTTCAGCGGTGATCGGTTCGATGTAAGTAGCATCTGCAAACTCAGGATCAGTCATGATTGTCGCAGGATTTGAGTTAATCAAGATAACTCTAATTCCCTCACTTCTTAACACGCGACAAGCCTGTGTGCCTGAGTAATCAAACTCGCATGCTTGACCTATAACAATCGGTCCACTTCCTATTACTAGGACACTTTCGATGCTCATGTCTCTAGGCATATCTACTCAATCTCTTCAGTAAAAGGTATTTGCGGCTTCTGCATTAAGTCGATAAATCTTTCAAACAAATATGTTGAATCATGAGGCCCGGCTGCTGATTCGGGGTGGTACTGCACTGAAAATGCTGGCGTATCAGTTAAAGCCAAACCTTCAACAACTGAATCATTTAAAGAAATATGCGTTACATGGCCTGCTCCATAAACGGTATTAAAAGAAGATTCTTTAGGAGCAGCTACTGCAAAACCGTGATTGTGAGAGGTGATCTCAACTTTGCCAGTTGTTAAATCAATCACCGGTTGATTGATACCACGATGACCAAAAGGTAGTTTATAAGTTTCAAAACCTAGTGCGCGACCAAGTATTTGATGACCGAAGCAAATACCAAATAACGGAATCCTTGCGGTTAAGACACTTCGCACCATTGAAATTACCTCAACCATGGCCGCTGGATCACCTGGTCCATTAGATAGAAAAACGCCATCGGGTTTTAGTCTTTCAATATCGGCAAAAGTTGTTGTTAGCGGCATTACATGCACTTCAACTCCAAGTTTTGCAAGGTACTTTGGAGTTGCACCTTTTATACCTAAATCAATGGCTGCAACTTTGAAACGAGTTTTTATATTTGCTGGCGGTTTAATGACATAGGTTTGCTTGGTACTGACATCAGCAGCAAGAAAAGCCCCTTCCATCGGTGCGCTCTTGCGAACTCGCACCACCATTTCCTCTCGGGTTAGATCCACACCACTAAAAATTCCAACTCTCATTGCTCCACGATCTCGAATATGGCGAGTTAGGGCGCGAGTATCAATACCTGCAATACCAACTACATCTGAATCAATTAATGCTTGCTCTAGCGAGCCAGAACTGCGCCAATTACTCGGTGCTGGTGATGGATTGCGAACAACAAATCCCGAGACCCATATACGTTCTGACTCATAATCTTCTGGATTAACTCCGGTATTTCCAATATGTGGCGCTGTCATAACAACGATCTGCTTGTGATAGGAAGGGTCTGTTAAAGTTTCTTGATAACCAGTCATGCCCGTTGTAAAAACTGCTTCTCCAAAAGTTTCACCATGTTTAGCCCATGCGTAGCCTTCAAAAATTCGGCCATCATCTAATACTAAGAAAGCGCTTTTTTGCTCTGACACTAATTCAAATCCTTGCCCTGATTACTAGCCTGCTTAATCACCTTAGAATCTGAAACTGTTTGAACTCCGTTGTAGAAAACATCGGTAATCACAGCCGGTAGCTCCATTCCATCAAAAGGAGTGTTCTTACTCTTAGAGTTCAGCCTATCCCGTCTGACCTGCCATTTTGCAGAAGGATCAAGCAAAAGTAAGTTTGCAGGAGCGCCAACAGCCAAGTTTCGGCCCTGATTAGCGTAACCGGCAATCTGCGCCGGCTTTGTTGACATCCGCTCTATCAGATCCGGCCAACTCATTAAGTTCGTCTCAATCATGCTCTTAACAACTACAGATAATGCTGTCTCAAGTCCGACCATGCCAAAAGCTGCTGCTTGCCATTCACAATCCTTATCCTCACTTGGGTGGGGGGCATGGTCTGTAGCAACAATATCAATCGTTCCATCGGCCAAAGCTTCACGCAGTGCCCATACATCTTTTTGGGTTCGAAGTGGCGGATTTACTTTATATATCGGATCATAGTTTTCAACTAAATCATCAGTTAATAAAAGATGATGTGGTGTTACCTCTGCAGTTACCTGAATTCCCCGCTGCTTTGCCCACTTAATTAAAGCTACGCCCCCCGCAGTTGTAACGTGACAGATATGTAATCTTGAGCCGACGTGATCTGCTAACAATATATCGCGGGCAATTATTGATTCCTCAGCAACTGCGGGCCAGCCAACTAATCCAATCCTGGAAGAAATTACTCCTTCATTCATTTGGGAATTAATCGTTAATCTAGGATCTTGAGCATGCTGGGCAATTAAGCCGTTAAAAGTTTTTACATATTCCAGTGCCCTGCGCATAAGTAATGGATCTGAAACACATTTGCCATCATCACTAAATATTCGCACCTTAGCGATGGAGTCGGCCATTGCACCTAACTCAGCTAACTGCTCACCGTTTAAACCTTTTGTAACTGCACCAATCGGATTAACTTCACTATATCCAGCTGCCACACCTAATCGATAAACTTGTTCGACAACTCCTGCAGTATCTGCTACTGGATTCGTATTGGCCATCGCAGAAATAGCTGTGTAACCACCTGCTGTAGCTGCGATCGAACCCGACAATACTGTTTCTGAATCCTCTCTACCTGGTTCGCGTAGATGGGTATGTAAATCCACTAAGCCTGGCAATATCATTTTTCCTTTTGCATCGATCCCAGACTTATCATCCGTTTGGGTAATCTTTGAGATCAAATTGTTTTCAATCTCAACTGAGATTATTCTCCCATCGGCAGTTTTCGCGTTTGAAATTTTAATCAATTTGAACTCCTTCACTTACAGAAAAGGGTGCCCCGCCCAATAATTCATACAGAACAGCCATCCGCACTGATACTCCATTTTTTACCTGATCGATTACAACTGATTTAACATCGTCGGCGCTTTCAGCTGAAATCTCTAGGCCTCTGTTCATCGGGCCTGGGTGCATAACTATTGCAGTTGATTTAAGTAAGCTTAAGCGCGTTGAATTTAAACCGTAACGTCTTGCGTACTCTCGCTCAGTTGGAAAATATGAATCTTGCATTCTCTCTAATTGAATTCGCAGCATCATGATTACGTCGCAACTCTCAATCACTTCATCTAGATCATAAGAAAGCTCTACTGGCCACTCTGATACTCCTACTGGCAACAGGGTTGGTGGAGCGACCAAAGTTACTTTCGCTCCAAGTTTATTTAATAAAAGAACATTGCTGCGAGCAACTCTTGAATGCAAGATGTCCCCAACGATTACTATTCGCAGGCCGCTCAAATCTGCCGCATCAGGTTTAAGATGAGATTTAATAGTGAAAGCATCCAGTAAAGCCTGGGTGGGATGTTCATGAGTGCCATCACCGGCATTGATAACAGATGCTGAAATCCATTGAGAATCTGCTAACCGCTTTGCAGCACCGGAACTACCATGTCTAATTACTACCGCATCGGCTCCCATTGCCTGCAAAGTTTGTGCGGTATCTTTTAAACTCTCACCCTTGCTAACACTTGAGCCTTTGGCTGAAAAATTAATCACATCGGCAGATAATCGCTTTGCTGCAGTTTCAAATGAAATACGGGTTCTAGTTGAGTCCTCAAAAAAGAGATTAACAATTGATTTTCCTCGAAGCGTTGGAAGTTTTTTATTTGGGCCATCTGTAATCCTGGCTAATTCTTTAGCGGTTGCAAGTAAGCCAAGTGCTTCTTCTTTGGAGAGATCTTCGATGGAAAGCAAATGTTTTGAGATCATTTGATTAACTCCACAGAATCCTCTGAATCTATCTCATTTAAATTTACCTTTACTTTTTCATTAAGAGCTGTTGGGATGTTTTTCCCAACAAAATCAGCGCGAATCGGAAGTTGTCTGTGTCCGCGATCGACTAAAACAGCTAATTGAACTGATTTAGGCCGTCCTAATTCACCTATGGCATCAAGGGCTGCTCTAATTGTTCGACCTGAGAAGAGAACATCATCAACTAAAACAACATTTTTACCTTCTATGCCCCCAACTGGTAGTTGAGTTGGCAGCAAAGGTTTAGGTGGGCGCATCCGAAGATCATCGCGATGCAGGGTTATGTCTAGGGAACCCACTGGGATCTCAGACTCAAATTCACGTATAAAGGCTGCAATGCGCTGAGCTAGAAATGAACCACGGGTTGGAATTCCAATTAGAACCAGATTGCTAACACCTTGGTTATGTTCAATAATTTCATGTGAAATACGTTTGATCGCGCGGTCGATATCAGCGCTCGTTAATAAAACAGCCATTTCAATCTCCTTCGCCGCCTCTCAGGACGGATCGTTAAAGGAACGGCCGAAGATTACCATCAAAGCTGTGGATAGTGAAAAATCAAAATATTCGGAGTGGCTAGCCTTCAGATATGGCCATTACTCAAGAAAGTACCTCCGCGAAATTAAGATCCATTCGTAAATCTAAAGGCTGGTCGCTACAGGATGTGGAAACTAACTCCCGCGGAAAATGGAAAGCGGTAGTAATTGGTTCTTATGAAAGATCTGACCGTGCTATCTCGTTGAAAAAGGCAATCGATCTGATGAATTTCTACCAAGTTCCAATCTCTGCCCTATTCGATGCACCTCATGCGGATATGCAAAGCCAACCAATATTGCAAAGGCTCATTTTAGATCAGCGGAGTATCTCGCAAAGCCTTGATGAGAACCTAGTATCTGTGAAGGTGATGATTGCCCATATAACAGCGAAACGACAGGATTGGAATGGCCAAGTTTTATCATTACGCGCAGAGGACCTTCAATTTTTAGCCATCCTCTTAAATCGGAACACAAGTGAGACAATTAGCTATTTGAATGAAAACAAATTTCTAATTAAATAACAATCGAATCTTTGATTTTTACGACTCTTCCTAATACTCCATTGATGTAAGCCGAAGATTCCTCAGTTGATAAGCTTTTTGCCAATTCGACCGCTTCATCTATACAAACCTCAACTGGGATTTGTGAGCCCCATAAAATCTCGAACAATGATAAACGCAAGATGTTTCTATCAATTGGTGGCATTCGATCCATATCCCATCCCTGGGCGTAGGTGATAATCAACTCATCAATCTTGCCAATATGTTCTGAAACTCCAGTTAAGAGTTCTGCGACATAAGATTCTTGCGACAACTCACTAGCTCCGCGATTTGCGAACAGATCTCGCGCTGCAACGTTCTTAATGTCAGATTCATATAAAAAATCTAGTGCCCGCTTACGAGCTTTACTCCGGGCAGAACTCATTAATTGGCTCGGCCGAGGTATGAACCATTTCGTGTATCAACCAAAACCTTCTCGTCCTGCTTAATAAATAATGGCACCTGAATTGTTATACCGGTTTCAAGTGTGGCTGGCTTTGTTCCACCTGATGATCTATCTCCTTGAATACCAGGTTCTGTGTAAGTAATAACTAATTCCACTGAAGCAGGTAGCTCGATATAAAGTGCGTTGCCCTCATGCATTGCAACAATCACATCAGCATTCTCCAACATGTAATCAGTTGCGTCGCCAACTGTTACCTTTGAAATAGATATCTGATCAAACGTACTTGAATCCATGAACATAAAATCATCGCCGTCTTTATACAAATATTGCATATCCCGTTTTTCCAGCATTGCTACATCAACTTTGATGCCGGCATTAAAAGTTTTCTCTACTACCTTACCGGTCAGAACCTGCTTCATTTTGGTTCTTACGAAAGCTGGGCCTTTGCCAGGTTTAACATGTTGAAATTCAACTACTGTCCACAACTGACCATCCAAAT
>CAITID010000070.1 GCA_903892335.1 uncultured Actinomycetes bacterium | reverse complement strand
TTGTTGTAATTGCAGATGGTGAAATCATCTCAGATGGTCTAACTAGGCAGGTTCTAACCTCCTCTCCCGCTTTCGCTCCACAAATAAATAAAGTTTTCGCAGGCCAGAATTGGCTTACCGTTGCCGATTTAATTGATGCACAAATAGAGCGAGATAAATAAAAATGCTCAAACGAAGTTCATATCTATTGGCACCGGTCTCCTTACTTGGCTTACTTGCTTTTACCTGGCCACTATTCATTCCGGAGTCAAACTTTTTTCTATTTCAAGGCAGTAACACCAAATGGCTTGCGGCAGCGATTTTGCCAATCGCAATATTGTTGTTTATTTTTGAAATCAATTACAGCGGCTTAGATGCCAAATCAGTTGCTTTACTCGGCGTATTTGCAGCACTAATTTGCGCACTGCGTTTACTAGGAGCAGGTGCAATCGGAATTGAACCAATTTGGTTTTTGCTAATTTTAATCGGCAGAGTATTTGGTCCAAACTTTGGCTTCACCCTTGGCGTTACATCTTTATTCGCATCAGCTTTACTTACTGGGGCAATTGGTCCATGGCTGGCATTTCAAATGTTAGCCGCCGGATGGGTAGCAATGTTCGCTGGATACATTCCAAGGAAGGTAAGTGGAAAACTTGAAATATTTGTAATCAGTGTTTATGCGATTATTGCAACACAGTTCTTTGGCATCTTGATGAATCTACAACTTTGGCCGTGGTTAATTGGTGCGGACTCACAATTATCATATGTTGCATCTGGTGCGGTCATTGATAACTTGCAAAGATTTGCCCTTTTTCATCTTGCAACATCGCTATCTTGGGATATTCCACGAGCAATCTTTACGGTAATTTTGATCTCAATTGCAGGCAAACCGATTTTGGTTGCACTACGCAGGGCAAAGGTGAAACTAGAAAAAACTTCTAGCGGACCCGGGATTCAACAAAAGGTGGCTTAACGATCTGGGCCTGACTTACCCGCCCGCGCACATCTATATTTACAGTATCGCCAATTTTCAATGATGGGCTTAGCAAGGCCAGTGCAACTCCATGCTTTAGTGAGGGTGAAAATGTGCCACTAGTTATCTCTCCGCAATTCTTACCATCCACAGATTGAACACTCATGCCTGGTCTTGGAATAGCTCTATCTAAAACTTTTAATCCCCTAAGCAAGCGCTTTACGCCACCAGATTTTTCTGCAACTAATGCTGATGATCCTAAAAATTCACCTTTGTTTAATGCCACCGCCCAACCAGAGTTGGCTTGCAAGGGTGAAATTTCAGTTGATAATTCATGCCCGTGCAATGAGTAACCCATTTCGGTTCGCAATGTATCTCTGGCGCCAAGTCCGCAAACTCTTCCTTTTACTTTGTGAACAGCTGTGATTAAAAGTTGCCAAAATTCTTGCGCCACCTGCCAATTTGGCAGAAATTCATAGCCAAACTCACCGGTATATCCAGTTCGACAAATGATTATTTCACCAAGGCTTTCATGTGCAGGTAATTTAATTTGTGTAAATGACATGTATTCAAGATTTAATTTAATGCCTAGCTCTTTAAGAACTTGATCACTATTTGGGCCTTGCAATGCAAAAACGGCGTATTTCTGATGAGCATTAGAGATACTCAAGTCATCCGAATTAGCATTGATTACATTAAAAACTTGCGCACAATTTGCCGCATTAGGAATTAGCAAACAATCATCACCAGAGCGGCGATATACGATCAAATCATCGATCACACCACCGGCTTGATTACAAAGCAGGTTGTATTGAGCCTGCCCATCTACCAATTTAGATAAATCATTTGTTAATTGGGTGTTTAGAAAATCAATTGAACCAGCACCGCTAACCTCAATCTTGCCTAGGTGGGAGACATCAAATAAACCCACCGTATTTCGCACCGCTGAATGTTCGGCTAGCACTCCACCTTTTTCACCAGTTACATCCTGATAGCTGCTGTATTCGATTGGCATTTCCCATCCACCAAAATCCGCCATTTTGGCGCCATTTTGAATGTGCCAAGCATGAATCGGTGTTTTAAGTAGTTGAAGA
>CAITID010000069.1 GCA_903892335.1 uncultured Actinomycetes bacterium | reverse complement strand
TGAACCGCCACAAAACCACCAGCAACTGCCAACATTAATAATCCAACTACCCAACGAACTGGCGCACCTGAGGCACCAATCATGGCAACAACAGCTGCGCAAATAATTAAAACCGTACCTAAATCGGGTTGCAACAGAATAAGACCAACTGGAATTGCCGCTACAACTAATGCTTTAGCTACATCTGAATCAGTTGGGTCTCCCCGCAAATCTTTTCGCTCAGCCAGCACCATTGCCATTCCAACAATTATTGAGATCTTGGCTAACTCAGCAGGTTGTAATTGAAAACCACCTGGAAAGGAGAGCCATGCCTTTGCACTATTAACTGTTGCGCCAACAACTAAAACTAGAATTAAGCCCAGTACACCAGCTGCCCAAAGTATTGGTGTGTAAGCACGTAGCAATCGGTAATCAATTAAGGTGGTGCCGTAGGCTAATAAGCCACCAATTAAGATGTTTAAAACATGGCGTTTTAAGTAATACTCTGGATCTAAATCATTTGAGCGAAACCACTCTCGGGTTCCGGCATAGACCAATAAGGTGCCAATTATTAGCAGCGCACCAACTGCGCCAAATAAAATCTTGTCAAAGCTTGCAAAGCTGCCTTTGCTTTGGCGCGGGATCTTCAAGTTAGCACTCAATTTAACTTACCGCCGTTTACCTTTACACCAGTTAAATCAATCTGAACCTTGGCAACCTTTTTCAGATCAACCTTTGCAATCGTAGTTGGCACGCCATTTGGAAATATCTCTTTACCCGGTGCTAATAAAGTTTCATATATTTGGCGAACTCCAACACCAGATGTTGAAGCACCAAATCCACCTTGGCTAACCATCATGACAACAGCGTATTGCGGATTTGCCGTTGGTCCGTAAGAGGCAAACCATGAGGTGTCATCCTTTGCGCTGCCATTTGGATTCCTACCAAATACTTCAGCGGTTCCGGTTTTGCCACTTACATCAACTTTTAATCCAGCAAAAGATCCAGCACCAGTTCCACGGGTAACTACAGCGCGAAGTGAGCGCTGCAAGAAATCCCAGGTGGATTGCTTAACATCAATCTTGCCGGCAACGATCGGTTTAAACTCCTTAATCACTTTTCCTTCTTGATCAACAATGGCCCTAGCAATTTGTGGTTGATAGTAGGTACCGTTGTTAGCAATCGCTGAGTAAATTTGAGCAAGCTTTAGTGGTGTAACAAGTGTGTCACCTTGGCCAATTGAAAAGTTAACCGCATCTCCTGCTCTAATTTTATTTCCATCTAAGCAATTTTCGCGGGCAATCTCAATTAAATATGGTGTTAGATCCGCTTTCTGAGCTCTGGTTTTATAGTTACAGAAGAACTCCTTATTTTCAGCATACCAATCCTCTTTCCACTCGCGGTTAGGCAATCGCCCCGCTGCCTCACTGGGTAGATCAATCCCAGTTGCCTTTCCAATTCCAAATTCTTTAGCAGCATTAAAGAAGTAATCATTTGCATTTGATTTAGGTTTTAAACCACCATCTCTTACCCATTCATCATAAGCAATTTGATACCAAATCGAGTCACAGGAGATCGCCATCGCCTGTTCCATTGAGATTCGCCCAGCGGCAATACTGCCGAAGTTTTTAAATGTTCTAGTTCCAATCTCTACAGTGCCTGGACAGTTATAACTCTTGTTTAAGTCATAACCTGCCCTATCTGCTGCAATCAAAGAGATGGTTTTAAAGGTAGATGCCGGTGCAAACAATCCTTGAATTGCCCGGCTTAATGCTGGCACGCCAGTTTTTTCACTAAATAAATCAGTAGCTTGTTTAACAGTTAAGCCCTTCTGCCAAAGTGAAGGATCATAAGTTGGATATGAGGCCATCGCTAAAACTCGACCAGTTTTAATCTCAAGTACAACAGCAGCGCCAGCATCACCCTTATAGCCAGAACCACGAGCACGAAGTACTGCACCCTTTAAAGCTTTTTCAGTTGCCGCCTGCAAGTTGGCATCGATATTTGTTATTAAATTATTTCCAGCAATTGCTTTGGTATTTGTCGATTGTTTGGTCACAACCTCTTTTCGGTTTACCAGCACCGTTCTAATTCCCGGAATACCACGCAGGTACTCGTTGTATTTAATCTCAAGACCAGTCTTACCAATCACCTCACTACGGTAATAATTTTGCTCAGGATTTCGCAGGTCCTCATCCGAGACTGCGCCAACATAACCCAACACATGGGCAACATTCTCACCAGCTAGTGATGGATAACTTCGAATTGGAACGGAGGCCACTTCAATGCCTGGAAATTGATCTGCATTTTCCATGATCTTTAGCGCGTTCTCTTTAGTGGCATTTCCAATTACTGGAATTGGCTGATACCTAGTTCCATTCCAACAGCCAGCACGATTATCTCTAGGCAATTCACCGCATAATCTGGTGCGCTGATAAATATCGGCGTACTCTAAATTAAATAAAGCAGCGATCCGAGACAGAACTGATGTGCCCTTATCTGGCTGCTTATCTAAATCAACTCGACTAATTGAAACTACTAAACCGGGCAGATCTACCACCATTGGCATGCCATTTATATCGGTAATCGCACCGCGCACCGCAGGTGTAATGATGTCGCGGCTTTGAATACTAAGGGCAGCAACTTGATACCGCTCAGAGTCTAAAACTTGGATATAAAACAATCTGCCAAATAGCGCTGCAACTAAAGAAATAATTAAGGTTTGAAAGACAATTAAATTAAGCCTTGATTTATTGCTCATATTAGATCTCTGCTTGAAAGGGAGAATTTTCGAAATCTAATTATTAATGGCAAAAATACTGGAGTAATAAAGAAGCTCCATACTGAGTTAGCGGCAATTACTCCAAGATTGTGCACAAATCCACCATTTGCTTGACCTAGAAATAAACCTAAAAACAAAAAGGTCGCCATGGCTAAAGCAGATGCCAGTGAAACAAAGCCAATAAATGCAATTGGGCGATCGGTGAAATCGCCAATGGTCTCTCGATTTACGGTAAAGAGATAACCAATAAAGGTTAGTGCCAGCGCCCATTGCCCAAATGGTGTGGCAGAGCCTGGAGATAAATCCATTACTAGGCCGCCAAGAAAGCCAAAAACAAGTGCGCCGGTGCGATCTTCAAATGCAAGTAATACCAATAGGGCGGCTAAGTAAAGAGAGAAGCTATGCCACGGAAAGTTAACTCGATTAATTACCGTCTCTTGAACAAAGAGCATCAGCAAAAGAAATAATGTTGTGGTTAAAACGCGTAGCTGACTCATGAAATTACCTAGTAGGTGAAGGAGTTGGTGTTGGTGTTACCAGGACAGTAATTACTGGTTGTGGTTTAGGAAATAGCGCATCTCGAGGTTCTCCATTTGGCGCTGCGATCACAACTGCAACTACGCCGATTCGCTGTAAGTCTGTTATGCCATCGACATCAGCGTTCTGGGTAATTGAGGAGGCATTACTTTGCACTGTGTTAACAATGCCAACTGGTACACCTGGAACAAATG
>CAITID010000068.1 GCA_903892335.1 uncultured Actinomycetes bacterium | reverse complement strand
GAGAGTCTTAACATGATTACATCCGCTCAAGGGATCCGGTGCGGCGTGCAACCATTAAATAGATAACTACAAATGCAATTGGCACCATGGAAAAAGCTGCTGCCACAGGAGGATTTAAATTGATGTTAGCTGCAATGATTGAGCCAATCATTTGCGTTGAGCCACCAGTAAACTTTGCTGCTAGATAATCACCTAAACTCAGTGAGAATGTAAAGACTGAGCCAGCAATTATGGCTGGCACAATTAACGGCAGCACGATGCGGTAGATGGTGGTAAATCCTTTAGCGCCCATATCACTTGAGGCATCAAAGAGATTTGATGGGATTTGTCTGATGGCGGTAAAGACAGGAAGTGCCATATAAGGAAACCAAAGATATGTCAGAGTTAAAATCACAATTGGTATTGAAAAGGTAGGACCGGAAAGACCAAATGGGGCTAGCGCCCAATTAAAGAAACCTTGCTCTGTAAAGACTAGGCGCATTGCAATAATTTTGACTAAGTAGCCTGCCCAAAGTGGCAAAGTGATTGCTACAGCGAGGGCATTCCTTACCCAAGGGCGAGCAATTTTTGCCATGTAGATGCCAAGTGGGACGGCAAATAAGATTGATAAAGCAGTTACAGCGAGTGCGATAAGTAAGGTTCTAATTGAAGTTGAAATATAGGCTGGAACTGTAAAGATTGAAATGAAATTCTCTAGCGTAAAGCCGGCAATCACCTTTGAGGTGAATGGATCTACAAACCAAAAAGCAGTTACTAATAGTAAGAATAAAGAGAGGATATAAACGCCCACAATCCAGAACATTGGTAGGGCGATTAGGCCCATCAATCTAAGTTTGGGCCGCTTATATAAATACGCAGAGATTGGCCTACTGCCATCTTTGGTACTAATTGCGCTCATCTCTACCTAACTACTTATTGCATCTAAGTATTACTTGATAAAGAACGAGGGGTTAATTTCTAAACCCCTCGTTCGATACCTATTTATTACTTTGGTTGATTAACCTTTAACCGTTAACCAAGCATTGGTCCATTCCTGGAAGCTGGTGCACTTAACATCCTTGCGACCATCAACACAGGTTTCAATTGGAGTAGTCCAAGGCCAGACCTTCTTAAAGAACTCCTCGTCCTCTGCAGCAAACTCATCACAGTGAGCTTGTGCTTTTGCATCTGTCTTACAGAAGGCAACGTTTGCTGGTGCCATACCGAAGTTCATTGCAATTGCTCCGTTTACTGAAGCTGTGCTTGTGTAATCCATCCAAGCGTAGGCACAGTTAGTGTTCTTAGTCTTTGAGCTAACTAACCAAGAGTCATACCAACCTGTTGAGCCTTCTACTGGAAGTGTGGTCTTGATATTTGGCTTACCGGCAAACTTGCGAAGGATTTCCCAAGAAGTACCGACAACTGTGTTGCCGCCAACAAATGAGGTTATTTGCGCTACTGCATCTGACCAGTACTCGCCAACAATCGTATTTTGTTGCTTTAACAATGCAATTGCTGCATCTAATTGTGTTTTATCTAGAGCATATGGATTCTTAATTCCTAGCTCTGGCTTGTGATACATCAAGTACACAGCAGCATCTGCGATGTAGATAGGTGCGTCATATGCTGTGATCTTGCCTTTGTAAGGGCTATCTGTTTCCCAAACGATATCCCAGCTAGTAGGTGCTCCCTTAGTTACATCATCATTGTATTGAAGAAGGTTTGCTCCTCTACCAATTGGTACACCGTATGGCTTGCCATTTACAGTGTCGTAGATGTTATTGCGCATTCCTGGTGCAATTTCATCACCGAAGTTTGGAATTAAATCAACATTAAGTGGTTGAACATCTCCACCTACGATTAAACGTAGTGCGGCATCACCTGATGCAGAAACAATGTCGTATTGACCTGTTCTCATCAAAGTTACCATTTCATCACTGGTGCCTGCTGTGCGTGGCTTTACCTTGCAGCCAGTATCAGCTTCAAACTTATCGGTCCACTTAGGATCAACAAATCCAGCCCAGTTAACAATATTTAGTTCGCCTTCAAAATCACCCATTGCTTTGTGCATAGGAATATCTGGCACTTCAATCTTCACACTGGATGCATCACCACTTGATGAACAACCAGCAAGAATCATTGAAGATACTGCCAGCAGGCTAAGTGCTGAGAGCTTCTTACCTTTCATCTAACTTCCTTTCGCTCTGACTAATTAATAGTCATATTAGGTTGGTATCACAGCCGAGTGGTCGCTTTTCCAAACGGCACCAACCCGATCGCCAGTTTCAAATCGGGTGATTTGATCTGACAATTCTTCATTTAATCTGGTGGCAATTACTCTCTGCCCAGATTGAGTTTGGATTAAATAAATTGTGGTTGCCCCGATATAAGAAGCCTCGATGATGGTGCCAACGACGCCGCGCTCATCAGCTTTTAACTTGGTATCTGCTGGTACTAACTTAATTCGCTCAGGTCTGATGTTGACCATAGTCGCGCTACCAAATATCTCTTGGGCAGCTGGGCCAGAAAATATATTTGAAACACCTAAAAAGCTGGCAACAAATTTAGTTTGTGGTCTTTCATAAACTTCTTGTGGGGTACCGATCTGCTCTATTGCACCAGCATTAAAGACTGCTATGCGATCACTCATGCGCATTGCCTCTTCTTGATCATGAGTTACAAAAATAAAGGTGATCCCGGCTTCACGTTGAATACGTTTTAACTCAACCTGCATCTCCTCGCGTAATTGCTTATCTAATGCACCAAGTGGTTCATCTAGGAGTAAAACCTTTGGCCGAAGAACTAAAGCTCTTGCT
>CAITID010000067.1 GCA_903892335.1 uncultured Actinomycetes bacterium | reverse complement strand
TACATCACCGCACATGCAGTAGAGACCGCATCTTGGACTGCGGGGCGACAGCTTGATTTACCAGAACTTAAAGATATGGGCCTGATGCCGAAATTTGTCACTCGTAAGTACTTGGTGGCGCGTGGTCCTCAATTGGTAAATCGAGCAGTAGACATTACTCCCGTGATCGATAAGAAACTTGAATGCATAAAACTTCACGTTACTCCGGTAGATAACATGTATCGCACTTATAAAGATCTACACCCGGAAGTAAAAATCACTGAAGATGAATTCATTAAAGGTGAGTTTTTGCAAAAAGCAGATCCCGTATTTGGCGTTGAGTATGTTGAGAAATTCCACTACATTGATGAAAATGACTCCTTTACTTTCATGAGGAATCAAGAAAAGCAGTAGGTGCAGAGCTACTTAAGAAGGAGTGTAAATTAGATGCTATTCGAGCAATCACATTTACAAGTTACTGAAGGCTCTGCATATGTGGCTGGTGGCGTAAATAGTGGTTATAGAACCGGCTCAAAACCACATCCATTGGTTTTTGATTCTGCGCATGGCTGTGAGCTGATAGATGTAGATGGAAACAAATATATCGACTACGTGCTGGCTATGGGACCGATGATATTAGGTCATAGTCCAAAAGAAGTTATAGATGCAGCGAAGAAGCAATTAGATATTTCAATATTGGTCGCGGGACAAACGGTTATCGAATATGAAGCGGCAAAACTTTTAACCCAGATGGTGCCAAGTGCTCAAAAGGTTCGCTTCGCTTCCTCTGGTTCAGAGGCGGTGCAAGTTGCATTCCGAGTAGCACGTGCTGCAACAAATCGTTGGAAGATAATTAAATTCGAAGGTCACTACCACGGTTGGTTCGATAACGTACTTGTAAGTGTTTCACCTGATGTTTCACTTGCAGGAGATGCACTAAATCCAAATGTATTACCTGGAACTCAAGGACAAGAGATGAGTGAGAATATTGTTGTTCTGCCTTGGAACAATGTAGAAGTTCTTGAAGAGCAACTCAAGAGTGGAAAAATCGCTGGAATTATTATGGAACCAATTATGTTTAATACAAGTGGAGTACTTCCATCACCAGGTTATTTAGAACGAGTGCGCGAGTTGGCAACTAAATATGGGACTGTATTAATTTTTGATGAAGTAATTACAGGTTTTCGCGTTAGCGATGGTGGGGCTCAAAAAGTATTAGGAGTAACTCCTGATTTAACAATTTTGGGTAAGGCACTTGCAAATGGTTTCGCCGTTGCTGCAATTGTTGGAAACGAAGAGCTAATGAATTTTATTTCAACCGGAAAAGTAATGCACGCAGGAACTTACAACAGTCAGTCTGTTTCAATGGCTGCCACACTCGCTACCTTGAAGATACTCAAGAGCCAAGTTCCATATGAAGCCATTGATGATTCCGGTGGTTACTTAATGAAAGAGCTCTCTAAAGAATTTGCTTCGTCAGGAATTGAGCATGAATTAGTTGGTTATCCTGGTGTGTTCAATGTGCGTTTTGATTCTAAGGGCCCAACTGAATATCGATCAGCGCTAAAAGCTAACCGTGAACGGTATGCAAATTTTGCCTTTGCCTTGCTACAAAAAGGTGTCAGGATTTTGCCAAGAGGAACTTGGTTTCTTTCAAGTGTTCATAGCACCCCCGATTTAGATAAGACTCTGAGTGCAGTACGGGATGTATTGAAATCAGGGATCTAAATAAATTGGTAATGGGGACAGGCTTTATATCCGTCCGCCAAGCCAGCACTCATTAAAGTTCTATTTCTTTGATTCACAGTAATAACTCATGACAATATCTATCTGCTCACCGGCAAATCATTATTATTAACCCTATGAGAAGAATTTTACTAGCACTTCCGCTTTTCTTAGTTGTGGGGTTGGCATTTGTAGAACTTCCAGTATCTGGCACCTCACCCGCTTCAGTTCAAACCAGCACCAATACAACTAGCGGCTCTGCTGAGGCAACACCAGTTGCATCTGATCCGATGGGAATAAGCGCACCAGTTGCAGCGCAAGCGGTAAAGACAAAAATTAATTTAAATCCAAATAGTGGTGACCTGTTTACAAAAGGAAATCATGATGATGATGAAGATGATGAAGGCGACGATGACGATTATGATGATGATGATGAAGATGAGGACGACGAGGATTAATTCAAGCGGCCCAAGATCAATCTCTTCTTAAAAAGCTGCAAATCTTCGCATTAATTTCACTCAAGTATTAATCAGTTGTACTCTTACCCTTGTTCTTGCACCTACGTTATTGCCCCCTTAGCTCAGTTGGTAGAGTGTTTCCATGGTAAGGAAAAGGTCAACGGTTCGATTCCGTTAGGGGGCTCGAAC
>CAITID010000066.1 GCA_903892335.1 uncultured Actinomycetes bacterium | reverse complement strand
TTAAGCCTGAGGCCTATAAGCGCTTAGGTATTAGTGACTACTCCAATCGCTACTTAGTTGTTATTGCACCTAAAGCAGGATGTGTCTGGTCGGGTAGAGCCCAGCTTGGTACTGCTAAGAGTGTTACAGGAACAGTAGTTCTTCATGACTCAGCATCTGGTTATGTAATTGCACACGAGCTTGGACATACTTTTGGTTTAGGCCACAGCAATTTCTTACGCTGTGATAACGCAGCTAATGATGGTGCGTGGTCTGATACCTGCAAGGCCGTTGAATACGGCGGAGTTATCGATGTGATGGGAAATGTTGATACAACATCTCCGCTCAATACTTACCACCAGTGGCGTATGGGGTATTTAGATGATTCACAGATTAAACAAGTTTGGCAATCAGAAGTTGTTAACTTAGCTCCAAGTGATTTTGCAAACGGCATTAAAGCCCTTTTCATGCGAGATGGCAAAGCTGCGTACTGGATTGAATACCGCAGAAAGCTAGAAGGTGTTGGCTACAAGCCAGGATTAGTGATTTTCAGACTCGATCCACCACCTATCTCATCTGTGGTTTCACCTAACCCAGAAGATGCTGCCGCAGCTGAGTTTGGGGCATTTTTAGGCACTGATGTGTGGATGCTCAATTTAGATACCTACCAGTACCGCGATTCACGCTCTATTGGTGGATCTATGACTGCGCTCACTGCAACAACCTATTCTGGCAATCTCTCTTTTAGTGCAGTTGCTTCTGAAACTGGTGCTGCTGTAACAATAAAGAAAAAGACTGACAACGTGGCACCGCCCGTACCTCCAGTTTTACCTTTTGAGCAGTGGCGCTCTCCCAGTATGACTGTGTTGCAAAAAAGCTATGAAGATTCTGATGTCCTAATTACTAGCTTTGAAGCTCAAATTGATGGCCTGGTTAAAAGCGTTAAGTCTTCTGATGTGGAAAATTGGTATCCAACTTATTTAAATCCATTTACAGCACCAAAGACTGTTTATTTACGTGACCTACCTGAGGGCACATTTAACTTTGCACTTCGTGCAATAGACATCGCCGGCAACAAGAGTGAATGGTCTAAGGTTCAAAAAGTAACTGTTGATCTAGGCCGTCCAACTGCAACTAATGAATTTAACTTTGTATCAGCAACCGGTAATCAAGTTTCCATTGGGTGGTCTGGTGCAAAGGATGCCGGTAGCGGGCTCTGCCTAACTAACTTAGTGAGCCCAGAAGGTCTTATTCTGCAGAGCAGTAGTGCAAAGACAGCACCAATCCTTAAAGTAGCTAACGGCCAAACGTTGAGTGCAACTGCGCAAGTCTTTGACTGTATTGGTAATGGCGTGAGCGGTGATTTAAGCGTTACCAACACATACACACCTGCAGATAAGTCCTCTCGCACGGGAAAGTGGGCAGCAGCTGGAACTGCTTATCCAACTGGTTCTCTTAAGTGCACAGGTAAGTGCACAGCAAGCTTTAGTGCATCAGGTCGCTTTGATGTTCTCAACGGCACAGGAGCAGCAGTAGTTACAGCAGGAAGTAAAACCTTGGCCAAGATAGCTGACTCAAAGAGTGCAAAGGTGCGGGTAGGTGCAAGCGTTGATGTTGGCAAGAACAAGCAAGTCTTGCGTGTTACAGGCAGTAACTTTGTTTTAGTTGCCATCAACTCTGTCAATGCAACATTTGCAAATACTGTTAACTTAGATAGAGCTGCTGCAGTTGTTGATTCATCCTTAACTGATACTAAGCAGGCAGCGTTAGCAAAGTATGGTTTTGCTCAATCAGATTTTAGTCAAGAGTGGACAGTTCTACCGATGGGTGGTGGAACTACTACTGATGATCCAACGTTAGATTTATGTAATGGGAAGTTTGCATCAGAATCTGATCGCTTAGAGCGTCGCCAAACAGTAGTTACTAAGCCACGCTCTCCTTACGCCTTCCTCTCAAGTGAGGTAGTTAGGTATTCATCAGTAGTTGCTGCGCA
>CAITID010000065.1 GCA_903892335.1 uncultured Actinomycetes bacterium | reverse complement strand
GGTTTCGGTATATTCAATTTGATTTCCTGACTGATCTTCAATAACCCTAGTCTCCACAAGTAAAGGTGATTTTGTTGGGAGATCTAGTTTTTTTGCCTCTTGGGTGGTTGCCAATCTTGCTTTAAGCCAACCACTTGCCAACGTGGGTTGAATACCAATTTTACGAAGTGCGTTATGTAATGAACCATTTTCAAGATCTTCTTCTAAAACTTTTGCGCATTTTGCGATTAAAACTACCTTCTCAATTGCCAATGGTGTTCCATCCGCTAATCGAAGTCGCCTAATTACGATTACCGAAGAAGGATCTTTCAGCGATAATGCCTTTCGGTCAGCCGCAGTTGCTATTTCTTTTTTTGCAGAGATTAACTCTGAAGATGGCTTAAGGCCACGTCGTTTCATATCCTCAGAGAAAGATAGTAAAACTCCCTCTCGTCGGTGCAATGGATTATCTGCAATAAAGGTACCGGCCCCGCGACGACGGTCAACCAACCCCTCTCGCATTAAATTTAAAACGGCTTGCCGCGCTGTCATTCGGCTGACATCAAAGCTGGCTGCAATCTCTACTTCAGATGGAATCGCCTCACCCGCACGTCCCTTAAGGATGATCTCCCGAAGCCAAGCCTCGATTTCTTGGTAGCGCAGGGAGGCTTTTTCCGCCTTCTTGCCTTGACCTGCCTTCATGAAAGGACTACCTTCTCTTCAGAATTGGTATAGACATTTGGCGCATATAGCCAAGGTACCAGTTAAAAGGTCTCTGTTAAAAGGGGGAGCGGTATGGCAAATGTTTCAGAATTAGCTGGCACATGGACCGATCGCGCTCAACAATTGCTTTCAAATCTAATAAAAGAACAAGGATCAAATATTAGTACTGCAGCACAATGGTGCGCAGATTCAATCCTTAAAGATGGAGTTGTCCACTTATTTGGAACTGGCCACTCTCGCATCCCAATCGAAGAGATGTTCCCTCGATACGGCTCATACGCGGGCTTTAATCCAATGGGTGAATTATCAATGACATTTCACACCCAAGTAGTTGGATCGAATGGACAGCGACAAGCGATGTATATCGAACGGGTTGAGGGATTTGCTGCTGAGATCCTAAAGAATTGGCAATTCAATAAAAATGATATTTTGATGGTTTTTAGCGTGGGTGGAAAAACTGCGGTGCCAATTGAAATGGCAATGGGCGCTCGCAAACTAGGAATTAAAGTTATTGCCGTTACATCAGTTGCGAGTAATAAAACTGGAAAAGCATCCCATTCATCGGGTAGCACTCTTTCAGATAACGCAGATTTAGTGATTGATTTAATGGTTCCAGTCGGGGATGCCCTAGTGAGCATTCCTGGAATGCAAACTCCGGTTGGTCCTGGATCCACCATGACGGCGATTGCGGTTGTAAATGAAATTAAAGTACAAGTTGCCGATAAATTAGTCTCAGCAGGATTTATTCCACAAGTACTAACCAGCGGAGCACTGGTAGGTGAAGCCGAGAGCAAACGCCTCTTCGATGCCGCCTATGCCGAACATGCCCGCCGCCTCTCATCTCGACTAACCGGATCAAACACTTCCCTAGGGGGTGCCAGTTAATCGGGGTACCTATCCGCTCGTATAACGAGAAGGTTATGTATCAATTTGATATCAAATAGCAAAACGACTTGTTTTTTTTGGCACTAGGGCCAAGGATTTAAGTCCAAAGTCGATCGACTATCGGAAGGAATGCAATGAAACTAGGTTCAAAGCGTATTAAAGCTGGCTTAGCAGTTGCGTCATCAATTGCACTTGTAATGGGTGTAACTGTAATTGCTGCTCCAGCGCAAGCTGCAGCAACTTACAAAATTGGTGTTAGTAATAGCTGGGCTGGAAACTCATGGCGCGAAACAATGGTTTGCGCAATCAAAGCTGAAGCAACTCTTTCAGGCAAAGTTAAGGAAGTTAAAGTACTTTCTCGCAATGCAACTGATGCAGAGCAATCAGCTGATATTCGTTCATTAATCAGCTCTGGTGTTAACGCAATTATCGTTAACTCAGGTTCTCCAACTGCAAACAACACAGCAATTGCTGAAGCTGTTGCAGCGGGAATCAAGGTTATTGCTGTTGATAACGCAGTCACTGCTCCAAATACAACTCTTGTTTCAAATGACCAGGTTGAGTACGGCCGCGCAGGCGCTGCTGCACTTGCTAAGGCAATGGGTAACAAGGGAAATATTCTTTACATGCGCGGTGCCTCAGGTGCTGGTGCAGATACTGATCGTGATGCTGGCTTCAAAGCTGAAATAAAGAAGTATCCAAAGATCAAAGTAACAAAAGAAGTATTTACTAACTGGGACTGGGCAACTGGCGGAACGCTAGCTAACCAATTACTTGTACCAGGTAAGTTCCAAGGCGTATGGACATCAGGTATCGATTACAACATCGTTACTGCAATGACCACAAAGCTAAAGGGTAAGTACATTCCAGTTGTTGGTGCAGATAACAACGAATTTATGAAGTTGACTAAGTCTCTTGCTCCAAAGGGCTTTGTTGGAATCGTTGTACCAAACCCAGCAATTGTTGGTGGCGCAGCTCTTAAGGTTGCAGTAGATCTTCTAGATGGCAAGACCGTTGCTGCTAAGAATCTATTGACACCAAAGGCTCTTACCTACAAAGCTAACAAGGCAGAGATTGATGCTCGAATCGTTGCTTCACAAGAAGCGACTTTCTCAGCAACACTTTCACTACCTGGTTACACAACATTCACACCTACACAACTATTCCGTTGTAAGGCTCCTCAAGATTCAGATGACGGAGCACGTTCTTAATTTCTAGATTCCTAGACTTTAAGTTGTAGTTGTAAGGATCTTGAGGCTTGGAGAGTAATCTTCAAGCCTCAAGATTTATAAAAACTTATTACGATTGGAAGGTTTATGGCCAAGAACTCACTGCTTGAGATCTCATCTCTAGCAAAGTCTTACGGCCCAGTCGTAGCATTAAAGAATGCAAACTTTGAGGTTGAACCTGGTGAGATTCATGCACTCCTTGGCGCCAATGGCGCAGGTAAATCAACTTTAGTAAAGATCTTAACTGGAGTTATAACTTCAAATAGTGGATCAATAAAATTGCATGGCAAAGACATTAAATTTTCTTCACCAGATGATGCTCGAAAAAATGGAGTAGCACCAGTATTCCAAGATCCAGCCTTAATTCCAGATGTATCAATTCAACGGAATTTGGCACTAACGGGTACGAACGAAAAGAGATTTATTTCTGAGCTATCAGCTATGGGAATAAAAATAAATTTAAATGAAATAGCAGGCAACATCGAACTCCCAACACTTCGCATGATTGATTTAGCTCGTGCGCTCACTCATGATCCTGAACTATTAATCCTTGATGAAATCACGGCCGCTCTACCAGTTGACCTGGCGGATAAAGTAATTCAAATTATGAATGCCCAAAAGCAAAAAGGTAAGTCGGTTATTTTTATTTCCCATCGTTTAGCTGAGATCGAAACTATCTGTGATCGAGCAACGGTGTTGCGTGATGGAATTGATGTTGACACATTTACGGCATCTAAAGGCAGTGAAGAAAGAATTGTTACCGCAATGCTCGGTGATAAGAACAATGTTTCGGGGGCCAAAAAAATAGGTGGATTTAATTCACAAGGAGCAGCCACTTTGGTTGAAGTTAAAAACATTTCAGGTGGTAAGAATTTGACTGATGTTTCCTTTGAAATTAAAAAAGGTGAGGTTTTAGGTGTTGCCGCGCTAGAGGGTCAAGGACAGGATTTACTTTTTGAAATTCTGGCCGGTGAAGCAAAACCTGATTCTGGTGAGATCATTGTTAACGGAAAGAAAGTTACATTTAATCATCCATCGGATGCAATATCGCTAGGAATCTCTCTAGTTCCTGGAGATCGCAAATCAGCTCTAATGTCACAGCGTTCAATTCGAGAAAATCTTGCACTTACTAGATTCAGAGGATTATCTAAGTGGGGCAGAATTAAATCTAAAGATGAAGAACGCACAGTTGATAATGCAGTTGCTGCTTTGCAAATCGATACTCGCGCTCAATCACAAGTCAAACGTCTATCTGGTGGAAATCAACAGAAGGTAACCATCGGTCGTTGGGTTACGACAGGCTTCGAGTTACTGCTTTGCTTTGATCCAACTCGAGGTATTGATGTTGGAACAAAACAGCAAATTTATGAATTGATTAGAAGCTTTGCTGCCCAAGGAAAATCAGTTTTGTTATTTACATCAGAGCTACGTGAAATACAAATGTCTTGCGATAGAGCGATTGTTATTTATGAAGGTAAAGTACAAACAACACTGCCAGTTGAAAAATGCGATGAAGAAAACCTTATGAATGCTGCTCACGGCTTGGTTGGAACAAAATGAATTTAGTGCAGCTGCGCAGGCAAAGTTGGAATTTTGGCATAATTGTATTGGCGATTATTT
>CAITID010000064.1 GCA_903892335.1 uncultured Actinomycetes bacterium | reverse complement strand
CCTGTTGCGATCGCCTCATCTACTCGATTTAAATTAATTCGAGTTCCAATTTTTTCTTCCATCCACATTCGGCCACCACCTGCGCCGCAACAAAATGAACGCTCTTGATTTCGTGGCATCTCAGTAACCTCAATGCCAGCTGATTCAAGTAACTCACGTGGTGGTTGATAGATCTGATTGTGCCGGCCAAGGTAACAAGGATCGTGATAAGTCAATTTCTTCTCCGACTTTGAAACTGGCTTTAACTTTCCCTCTTTTACTAATTGATTTAACAATTGTGTGTGGTGCACCATCTGAAGTTCAAATCCTTGCTGTTTGTAATCGCGGCCAATTGTTGTGAAACAGTGTGGGCATGTAACCACAACTTTTTTAACTCCACGAGTACCAAAAGTCTCTTGCAGCGTTTCAATATTTTCACGGGCCAATATTTGATATAAGAACTCATTACCGCTTCGACGTGCTGGATCTCCAGAGCAAGTCTCGCGCTTTCCAAGTACACCAAATTTCACACCAGACATATAAAGTAACTCGGCAACTGCCTTAGTAGTTTTCTTGGCTCGCTCTTCATAGGCACCTGCGCAACCAACCCAGAACAAGTACTCCACATCCTCTGGAATTACGCCTTCAATTTTTGTAATTGGAAAATCAACTTCGGTGATCCAAGCATCTCGGTCGGTGCGATTAGCACCCCATGGATTTCCGGCCTTTTCTAAATTACGGAAGGTATTTCCAAGCTCTGTTGGAAACTCTGATTCAACTAAAACTTGAAAGCGGCGCATATTAACAATGTGATCAACATGTTCAATATCTACTGGACACTCTTCAACACACGCACCACAAGTTGTGCAAGACCAAAGCACATCAAGTGAGATGGCATTCTCATGGGCATTGCCAACAATTTTTGTTTCAATTGGTTGATCAGTTGGTAATTTAGCGAGAGCGTGATCGCGCATCGCCATGATTAAAAGCTTTGGTGAGAGGGGTTTGTCGGTATGCCAGGCCGGACACTGAGATTGGCAGCGCCCACACTCAGTACAGGTAGACATATCAAGCAGACCTTTCCAAGAGATATCTGCTGCTGTGCCAATGCCAAATACATCATCTTCTTTTGGATCTTCAAAATTAATCGGTGCACCATGGGAAATCATCTCTGGCAGCTGGCCGAGCGCGTTCTCTGATGTTGGATTTCGCTTAAAGTAAAGGTTAAAGAAAGCTAAAAATCTATGCCAAGCAATACCCATTGTCAGATTTATGCCAACGACAATAAACCAAACCATCGAAACTGCGATCTTGGTGAAAGCAATAATTTGAATTAGATTCTCAATTTGATTGGTGCTCATCGAATTAAAGTAGGCAACTGCCGGATATGAAAGTGCGTAATGCCAATTCCAACTAGTCACACCAGCTAGGGCACCCTCTAAGCCGCGAAGTGCAATAACGCAAAAGACAATCGCTAAAATCGTTGCTTCAACGTAGTAAGCCTTTTTATTTCCAGAGCCGTAAAATCTTGATGATCTAGCTGGCTTCTTAAACCTTGTAACCTGGCGAATGCCGATTAAGGTAACAATGCCGATGCCGGTAAGCCAAGCGATTGATTCAACGAAAAATTCATAGCCAACAAAGTGGCCAATAATAGGGAGTGCAAACTCAGGATTTAATAATTGTCCGTAAGCAGTAATTAATGTGCCAAGTAATGAGAAGAAGCCCACCATTACAAACCAGTGCGCAATTCCAGTAGCAGTGAAGTTAAGCATTTTGGTATGCGTTAAAACTTCGCGCAACATATTTCTACCGCGCGCGCCTTTATTTAAAAATCTTGATGGATCAGATTGACCAGCTGAAATCTTTTTAAACAATTGAAAGGATCTAAAGCTAAAGATGCCAATTGCAACAACAGTTAAGAGGTAGGCAATAATTGCGAGCACGGCACTAGGGTAGGTGAGCACGGGGTAAATTGGGCTTAAGAGTTATCCACAGGTGTTATCCACCGTGTGGAGAGTTACATGGGTGTAATTAAGAGGTGATTAATGCCAGCGGGTGGCGAGTGAGAATCCGATTCCCACAAAGCCAAAACCAACCAACATATTCCAAGCACCAATTCCTGGGATTGGATAACTAGTTGAGCTGACATAAAAGATTACGATCCAGATCAATCCAATTAAAAAGTTAGCGACCATGACTGGTGCCAGCCAAGAAGGGCTTTCAATCGCCTCGTTCTCGATGACCTCTTCCACCTGAGCGATGGCGCGTTGTTTTTCTACCTTCTTACGTACTTTCGACTTCGGCATGGTGGCAGATTACTACACAATATGCACCATGAACAGTCATCAAAGTGGCGACCTGAAAACCAAGATTTTGGTGATCGATAACTATGACTCCTTTGTCTTTAACCTGGTGCAGTACCTACAACAACTAGGGGCTGATTGCACCGTCGTTCGAAATGATGCAATCAAAGTGAGTGAAGCGCAAAATTATGATGGTGTTTTAATTTCACCAGGCCCTGGCACACCGGAGGCTGCTGGCATAAGCATTGAGCTAGTTAAGTATTGCGCCGAACATGAAATTCCACTCTTTGGTGTGTGTTTAGGCCATCAAGCAATCGCTGTTGCATATGGCGCAACTGTTTCAAGAGCGCCAGAGTTACTTCACGGAAAAACCTCAGTTGTCCAACACAACAATAAATCAGTTTTGCACCAAATTCCCACACCATTTACCGCAACTCGCTACCACTCACTCTCTGTTGAAAAAGATACTTTGCCAGCAGAATTAGAAGTTACTGGTGAGACTCAATCTGGTGTTGTAATGGCAATCCAACACAAATCACTTCCTATCTGCGGAGTTCAGTTTCATCCAGAATCAGTGTTGACCGAACATGGTTATCAAATGATTGGCAATTGGCTAGAGATTTGTGGCGATAAAGGTGCGCGCGCTCGCAGCGAGGGTTTATCACCCGTTGTTATTAGATCTTAATTAATTTTTATTTATTGTAATTGTTACTGAGCTACCAATAATTCGCGTAGCTCCTGCTTCTGGTGCTTGCGCAAGCACTATTCCTAATTCCTGGGCTGCATCAAATGCGTAGATCTCGCGTACTAAGAAACCAGCTTGGGCTAATAAAGTTTTTGCTTGAATCTCACTAACACCAACAAGGGAAGGCACTTGCACATTTCCGCTTGCAATTTGAAGTACAACACCGCTACCAGCAACGATATTTGTGCCAGCCTCTGGTGTTACCTTTAAAACAACTCCGGGTGCTTGATCTGAATCAATTGGTTGTGTTTGCGCAATTACTAAACCAGCAGCGGTCAAAATGTTTCGGGCTTCTTCAAGTTCAATTCCGATTAAACCAGTTGGCACCGTTGTATTTCCAGGCCCAGATGAAACAGTTAACGTCACGCTGCTGCCCTTTGCGGCGGTACTTGTTGCAAGTGGTATTTGGGAGGCAACGCGATTAATTGGAATTCTTGGATCAGGTGCGCTGCTTACATTTACATTGAAATCACTTAATAGTGCGCGGGCTTCTGCCTCAGTTAAACCAACCACATTTGGAACTGGATAGAGCGCAGTATTTCCACCACTAAAAAATACGCCGGCGCCCACCAAAACAACTGCGGCAACTACTGCAGTAATAGCTGAAAGTAATTTCCTACGGGGAAAAATCTTTTGAATCTTTGTTGTTACTGGCTCGCCTTTTATTACCCGCTGCAAATCAGCAAGCATGGCGCTGGCATCTTGATAACGATTATTTGGATCCTTGCTTAAAACAACTTCAAGCATTCGATCAATATCAGTTGATAAACCAGGCTTTACTTGTGATGCTGGCGTAATTGGCGAAGAAACATGTTGGTAGGCAATTGAAACTGGTGTGTCACCAGTAAATGGTGGCCGCCCGGTTAATAACTCATACATCAAGCAACCTAGTGAGTAGAGATCACTTCGTCCATCAGCTAATTCACCAGTTGCTTGTTCAGGTGAAAGGTATTGCGCAGTTCCAATTACATTCCAAGTGTTTGTCATCGTGGCGCCGATGTCATCAGTTGCTCTGGCAATACCAAAATCCATAACTTTTATATCGCCACTATCGGTAATCATGATATTTCCCGGTTTGATATCACGGTGCACAATTGACTCCTTGTGTGAGTACTCAAGTGCTTGCAAGATACCTTCAATTATTTCTATCGCCCTACCTTGTGGAATTAATCCTTGTTGCATAACTTGCCGCAATGTTTGTCCTGAAATTAACTCCATCACAATATACGGTGAATCATTTTCGTCCCCTGAGTCATAAACTGCAACAATTCCAGGGTGATTTAAACCGCCAGCAGCAAGTGCCTCTTTTTTAAATCGCGCAACAAATGAGGGATCTCTAGCTAAATCTCTACGCAAAACTTTGATCGCTACCTTGCGATTTAATCTAGTGTCATCGCCAATATAAACATCGGCCATGCCGCCAGTGCCGATCATTTCACCTAGTGCGTAGCGATTGTTTAATAACTGACTCATTGCGCAGCGCCATACTTAACTACTTGATTTTTGCCACTATCTACAACAACTTTTGCCCAAATAATTGTGATGTTATCCGGGGCACCTTTTGCCTTAGTTTGGCTGATTAACTCTGCTAGCAATTTATCTTCATCAGTTGATTTGATAATTTTAGTTATTTCAAGATCGGATAAAACATTAGTTAAACCATCGCTGCAGATTAAAAACTTATCATCAGCTTTTACTTCATAACTCATCAATACTGGATCTATTCCGCTATCGCCCATTAACGCCTGCGTTAACAAGGAGCGCTGTGGGTGATCAAAGACCTCCTCGGGAGTTAATCGCCCTTGATCTAATAACTCCTGCATCACAGTATGGTCATAACTTAATCTCTCAAGTTTTTTATCTCGCCATAAATAACAACGTGAATCACCAATATGCAGTAGATCCACCTGATTATTTGTGATGACAAGTGATGTAAGCGTTGTGCCCATGCCAGATAATTCTGGCTGCTCTTTACTTACTCGCAAGATTTGCGCATCAACTTCATATGAAACATTTAAAAATAGATCTTCTCTAGAATCAATATCTATCTCAATATCGGTAATTACTGGCAGCAATGCCTCTAAAGTATTAATTGCAATCGCAGATGCCACCTCACCACCAGCATGCCCACCCATACCATCAGCAACTGCAATTAAATATGGCGAGATTAAAGCCGAATCCTCATTGCCATCACGCACCAAACCCAGATCACTTTGCGCAATGGCGTTAAACTGCAATCTCATAAGCCAATCTCACCACATCTTCATGAGTTTTAAGGAGCACCAATTTAGATGCGAATTTACGCTCACCGCGGTGCGAGTGCGCAATTTCCAGAAGGAACACTGGCAGCCTATGAAGGCGCAGTTACGCAAGGCGCAGATGGCTTCGAGTGCGATGTGCGGCTGACTAAAGATGCACAAATTATTTGCCACCACGACGCAAATACAAAAGCATTAACCGGTGTTGATCTAGAGATCGCCCAAACCGATTACGCCCAGATAAAAGCTCAATTAGATAAGAGCCAGCAACCATTGCTATTTAGTGATTTATTGGATTTAGCAATTAAAAATAAAAAAGATTTAGCAATTGAAACTAAACACCCAGTACCAACAGGGGCTGCGATTGAGAATTTGCTCCATAAGCTTTTAAACTCTAGAGCCGGTGAAATAAAAGCCAGTGGTATCAATATTTCAATTATGTCTTTCTCTTGGCTTGCTACTCAACGAAATATTCGTTCTGGTTTTGAATCTGTCTACTTATTTGCGGAAAGCTTGTTAATTAATCTAAATACCGCAGGAGTTGTTGGCCCTTCACTTCAAATCATTAAAAACAATCCAGAGTTTGTGGCGCAACAAAAAAAGAAGGGCCGGCGAGTATTTGTTTGGACGGTAAATGATCCAACTGATGTGATCTTGTGTGCCAAATTAGGTGTTGATGTGATTATGAGCGATAACCCGGCGCAAGCACGAAAGGCACTCGGCTACTCTTAGCCCATGTCAACGAAGTACGCCTACCTTGGTCCAGCCGGAACATTTACCCAAGCAGCACTACTTCAAATAACAAATCCAGATGATTTGCTAACACCATATGCAAATGTGACTGCCGCACTTGATGCAGTACGAAATGGTGAGTGCGCAAAAGCACTTGTGCCAATTGAAAACTCTGTTGAAGGCGTTGTTGCTAGAACCCTTGATGAACTAGCAATGGGCAAACCTTTAGTTATTACCGCTGAAACTACTTTGCCCGTCTCATTCGCATTAATGTCACTGCCAGCAACAGAAAAAGCAAATATTAAAAGCATTGCAACTCATCCACACGCTGAATCACAATGCCGATCCTTTATTGCAAAAGATTTCCCACATGCTGAAGTAATTGAAACCGCATCAACTGCCGCAGCCGCGCAGGGATTAGCAGCTGGAAAGTATGACGCGGCAATTGCATCACCGGCTGCTGCAAAAAATTATGGCTTAAAGGTAGTTGCTGAAAATATTGGTGATAATGAAAATGCAATTACTCGATTTGTTTTGGTAGAGGCGCCAGGTGAGCAACCAAAAGCCACCGGCGCCGATCGCACATCACTGGCAGTATTTATTGCAATCGATCATGCTGGCGCTCTCCTTGAGATCCTGACTGAGTTCGCTAAACATGATGTCAACCTCTCATTCATTCAAAGCCGTCCAACTGGGCGCGAACTTGGTCATTACCATTTCATAATTGACGCACAAGGACACATTGATGATCCAGCTGTTGCGGCGGCGGTTAAGGGATTACGCAATATCTGTGAAGATATTAGATTTCTTGGCTCATATCCACGTGCCAACTAGTAATAGATTTAAAAGAGATCGGTAGGCTACTTACTTATGATTGATTTAAAGGCACTGCGTGAGAATCCTGATTTATTTCGCAACTCACAAAAGGTGCGCGGTGAAGACCCATTATTAGTTGATCAGTTAATTGCAGCTGATGATCTGCGCCGAATTGCAATCACAGAGTTTGAAACACTTCGCGCTGCGCAAAATACCTTATCTAAATCAGTTGGCGCTGCTAAAAATGAAGACAAAGCTGCGCTTTTAGAAAACGCTAAGGGATTAGCAACAGATGTAAAGGCGGCGGATGCCAAGCGCGCACAGGCGGAAGAGGCTGCGCACAAAATTTCACTACAGATTGCAAACTTAATTGATCCAGCCGCACCTATTGGCGGTGAAGCAGATTTTAAAGTTATTGAGGAGATTGGTAAGCCTCGTGATTTCAAAGCAGAAGGCTTTGCAGCTAAGGATCATGTTGAACTTGGCAAGATATTAAAAGCAATTGATACTGAACGTGGCGCAAAGGTTTCAGGCGCACGCTTTTACTATTTAACTGGTGTAGGTGCCTTACTTGAACTGGCTTTAGTAAATTATGCAATCGCATCTGCTGTTAAAGCTGGTTTTATCCCAATGATTCCACCAGTTTTAGTTAAACCACATGCGATGGAGGGCACTGGCTTTTTAGGTCAGGCTGCGGAGAATGTTTTTCATTTAGCCCAAGATGATTTTTACTTAGTTGGCACATCAGAGGTGCCACTAGCTGCGTATCACATGGATGAAATTCTAGAAAACCTACCAATTCGCTACGCCGGTTACTCACCATGTTTTCGCCGGGAAGCAGGAACTTATGGCAAAGATACTCGCGGAATTATTCGCGTTCATCAATTTGAAAAAGTTGAGATGTTCTCATTTTGTAAACCAGAAGATGCCCAAGCTGAACATAAAAAATTATTGCAATGGGAGAAGGATTTCTTTGATGCAATGGAGCTGCCGTATCGGGTAATTGATGTGGCAAGTGGTGATCTAGGAGCTAGTGCAATTCGCAAGTTTGATATTGAGGCATGGATTCCAACTCAGGATGCCTATCGCGAAGTTACCAGCACCTCTAATTGCACCGAGTTTCAATCACGCCGGTTAAATATTAGATACCGCGATGAAAACGGAACCAAACCGGTTGCTACCTTAAATGGCACATTAGTTGCCATTCCGCGCACCATTGTGGCAATTTTAGAAAACCACCAACAAAAAGATGGCAGCGTTAAAGTGCCAAAAGCGCTAATTCCATTTTTAGGAATGGACACATTGGTTCCAGCGTGATCATTCCAGGCAAGAGACCAAAATTAATTGGCACAGATTTAGATGGCACCATCGTTGCTCACTACGGTTTCATCTCTGAACGAACCAAAATAGCTTTCTCAGAGGCCCATCAAGCGGGCATCCACATTTACTTTGTAACTGGGCGGCCAATTCGCTGGATGCAAGAGATCAAAGAGAACTTTGATTTTGGTATGGGAATCTGTGGAAATGGCGCGATGCTTTATGACTTTAGAAATGAAAAGATATTAGAAGAGTGGTTAATTTCAGCCGATGCTCAATTTGAGATTGTTAAAAAACTAAGAGCTGCAATTACGCCGGTTACCTTTGCAATAGAGGCAAACCAGCAATTTCATCGCGAGAAGGCCTATGTGCCGCGCTGGGATATTGGCGCCGATAATGTTGGCGTAGCAAAAATTGAGGATGCCATCTCACTGCCAGCATTAAAAATTCTTGCTCGCTGTAGTAATGGTGAGTACTCATCCGATGAAATGTTAGAGCTAGCGCACAATGCGTTAACTGGAATAGCAACTGTTACTCATTCTAACTCAACTGATTCACTTCTTGAGATCTCAGCACATGGCGTTAGTAAAGGTGCAACGCTTTCAAAGATTGCAGCGCGCCTGGATTTAACGGCGGAAGATTGTGTAACTTTTGGTGATAATCCAAATGATTTTTCAATGTTGTCCTGGGCTAGTAGATCTTGGGCGATGGCGGACGGCCATCCTGATTTAATGAAGTATGCAAAGTTTCAAACCGATGCCCATCAAGAAGAAGGTGTTGCAAAGGTGATTGAAAGATTGTTGGAACTACCCGAATAATTAATCGGTGATTTTGGCACTCACCACTTTGCAGGTAAGTTTGCCCACGGAGGGCTCGCATAGCGGCCGAGTGCACCGGTCTTGAAAACCGGCAAGGGAAACCTTCGTGGGTTCAAATCCCACGCCCTCCGCCAGAACGCTGTAATAGATAAAGCATCCATTATTACCTGTGGTTGAGTTCATAACCCGTACACGAGAATCTGCCTAGCAATACACCTGATCTAGCGAGAAACTTCTCCCATGACTGCGATGGATACTAATAAAGCAAAGACTGGGGTCTTCTCAGCTGGTCGAGCATTAATTACAGATCGCACACTACGCACCGATAAATGGTGGATCCAACCTTTAATTACTGTTGGTGTTTTTGTATCTTTTATTATCTACGCAACCTTTCGCGCATTTGAAAAACAAAATTACTTTGCCGAACCTTTAATCTCACCTTTTTACTCACCATGTTTATCAACTGTTTGTGTTGAAGGCTCTGCCCACTTTGGCACACCAATTGGTGCGCTCTCAATCTTTGGCATGGTTATCTCACCAGCGCTCTTTATTTTAATTTTCCCACTTGGTTTCAGGCTTACCTGTTATTACTACCGCAAGGCTTACTACCGTTCATTTTGGATGTCACCACCTGCATGTGCTGTTGCAGAACCTCACAAGAAATACACAGGAGAGACCAGAGCGCCATTAATTTTACAAAACGGCCATCGTTGGTTTTTCTATGCTGGTTTAGTTTTAAACATCATTCTTACCTATGACGCAGTAATTGCCTTTAAAAATCCAGAGGGCGAGTGGGGCCACATGAGTGTTGGCACATTAGTTTTGTTAGCTAATGCAACCTTCCTTTGGTTGTACTCAGCCTCATGTCACACATGTCGTCACACAATCGGTGGCAGGCTGCGTAACTTCTCTGCCCATCCAGTTCGCTATAAAGCTTGGACAATCGTCTCTAAGTTAAATCATTACCATCCAAATTTTGCTTGGGTTTCACTAATTGGTGTTGCCTTCGCTGATTTCTATGTCCGCCAGGTCGCCAGTGGCGCCATTACCAACTTCTACTTCTTCTAATGGAACGTCACAACTACGACATCGTTGTAATCGGTGCTGGTGGCGCCGGACTTCGTGCAGCTGTTGAAGCTCGTGAGGCTGGACTACGCGTAGCAATTATTTGTAAATCATTATTTGGTAAGGCCCACACTGTGATGGCAGAGGGCGGCGTTGCTGCATCAATGGGAAATGTGAATGAGAATGATGGCTGGAAGGTTCACTTTCGCGACACTATGCGTGGTGGTAAGTTCTTAAATCATTACCGAATGGCAGAGCTACACGCTAAAGAATCACCTGATCGTGTTTGGGAGCTTGAAGTATGGGGCGCCCTATTTGATCGCACCGCAGAAGGAAAGATTTCACAACGTAACTTTGGTGGCCATGAGTACCCACGCCTTGCCCACGTTGGCGATCGCACCGGCCTTGAATTAATCCGCACCATGCAACAGCGCATTGTTGCCTTGCAACAAAAAGATAAGCGTGATCACGGAAACGCTGAAAGCCATATTAAAGTTTTTGCTGAAGTAACAGTTACTGAGATTTTAAAAGAGGGCGGAAAGGTTGCCGGTGTTTATGGCTACCGCCGCGAAAATGGCGTTGAAGTTTTATTTGAAGCACCAGCGGTAGTACTTGCAACTGGCGGTGTTGGTAAGACATTTAAAATTACTAGTAACTCTTGGGAGGGCACTGGCGATGGCCACGCGCTCGCGCTAAAAGCTGGCGGCAACTTAGTTGATATGGAGTTCCTACAATTTCATCCAACCGGCATGGTTTGGCCACCATCTGTGCGTGGCCTGCTTGTAACAGAATCTGTTCGTGGTGATGGCGGTGTGTTAACTAATAGTGACGGCATTCGTTTTATGTTCAAATATATTCCAGATGTCTTTAAAGATAAGTACGCTGATAATGAAGAAGAGGCTGATCGTTGGTATAACGATCAAACAAATAACCGCCGCCCGCCAGAGCTACTTCCACGTGATGAGGTTGCGCGTGCTATTAACGCCGAAGTTAAAGCTGGTCGTGGCAGTCCCCACGGTGGCGTATTCCTAGATGTTTCAAAGCGACTACCTGCTGATGTAATTAAAAAGAAGTTGCCATCTATGTGGCACCAATTCATGGAGTTAGCAAATGTTGACATCACCAAAGAGGCGATGGAGGTTGGACCAACTTGTCACTATGTAATGGGTGGTGTTGAAGTTGATCCAGATACCGCAGCCGCAGTTGGTGTTCCAGGATTATTTGCAGCAGGTGAAGTAGCTGGCGGTATGCATGGGTCAAATCGTCTTGGTGGTAACTCGCTCTCTGATCTACTTGTATTTGGCCGCCGGGCTGGCTTGGGCGCTGCAAATTATGTAAAGAGCGCACCGGCCGCAAAAGTTTCAGATGAATCAATTAAGCGCGCAGCGGAGAAGATTCAAGCACCATTTGATCGCACCGGTGGTGAGAATCCCTACGCACTCCATGAGGAGCTACAAGAGTTAACCCAAAACTTAGTTGGCATTATTCGTACCAAATCAGAATTACAAGAGGCGATTGAGAAGATTGCAGATATTAGAAAGCGAATTGAAAAGGTATCTGTATCAGGAGATCGCCAGTTCAACCCAGGCTTTCACCTTTCATTTGATTTAGACAATATGTTGTTAATTGCTGAGAGCACCGCAAAGTCAGCGATTGTTCGCGAAGAATCTCGTGGTGGTCATACCCGTGATGATTTCCCAGGCATGAATCCAAAGTGGCGCCAAATAAATAACATTTCATCTTTTACTGGCAAAGAAATTGTGGTTAAACAACAAGATCTGCCGAATATGCCAGCTGAATTATTTGATCTCTTTGATCCTCATGAATTAGAGAAATACATGACACCAGAGGAAATGACGAAGGGTGGATCCAAGTAATGACCCGCAAAATTAAGATGCGCATCTGGCGCGGCAATAGTGAGACTGGATCCCTGCAAGATGTCTCAGTAGATGCCAATGAGGGTGAAGTAGTTCTAGATGTAATTCATCGCGTGCAAGCAACCCAAATGGGAGATCTTGCTGTTCGCTGGAACTGTAAGGCTGGAAAGTGCGGATCTTGTTCAGTTGAGATTAACGGTAAGCCACGTCTTGCATGCATGACACAGATGGCAAGTTTTGCAGAGGATGAAACCATCACCGTCACACCACTGCGCGCATTCCCAGTAATCAAAGATTTAGTTACCGATGTTTCTTTTAACTACAAAAAAGCGATGGAGATCCCATCCTTTGAACCCCCTGCAGATCTAAAGCCAGGTGAGGCCCGCATGCAGCAAATAGATGTTGAGCGCTCGCAAGAGTTCCGCAAATGTATCGAGTGCTTCCTCTGCCAAGACACCTGCCATGTTATTCGTGACCACGAAGAGAATAAGAAATCATTTGCTGGCCCACGCTTCTTCATTCGCATCGCAGAACTTGATATGCACCCACTTGATATGTTGCGAAATCGCAAGCAAAAAGCGCAAGAGGAGCACGGCCTTGGCATGTGTAACATTACAAAATGCTGTACAGAGGTTTGCCCAGAACATATTCGCATTACCGATAACGCAATCATTCCAATGAAGGAGCGCGTAGTAGATGTTAAGTACGATCCTGTTCGCTGGCTAGGCTCAAAGATCCGCCGCCGCGAAGAGGTTCTTTAATAGATGCGTTTGCTAATTCGCTTAATCGCTAGCGCTTTAGCTTTTTGGGCAGCAACAGCCTTAATCTCTGGCATCAAAGTAAATGGTGGCGCATGGACATATCTCTGGGTCGCACTTTTATTTGGGCTTATCAACGGCTTGATCGGCTCATTAATTAAATTATTTACGCTGCCGGCAATCCTGCTTACCTTTGGCTTATTCTCATTTGTAATAAATGCTGCGATGTTAATGCTGACGGCAAGGTGGAGCGAACGATTAGATGTGACTAACTTCTGGTCAGCCCTTGGTGCATCATTAATAATCTCGGTATCACTGATGCTAACAAATCAGTTAACCAAGGCGCAGAAATAACTTGTGATCAAGAGTTAGAAAAGCCTAAGATCACATTAAGTGTGAAGAAAATTCAATAAATAGTGAGCGGAAGCATTGTAACTACTCTGCTTAAATTGCAAATGACTACCTATATGAGCTTGATTCCAATGCATACTTGTAAATCCACCATAAGATGAGCTTTTTCTTACGCATCCGTCCAATAGTCTCAAATCCAAATAGATTTCACAATAATTCTCAAGCTGAGTCAATTCCTTACCCCATTTTAGATGTTTTTGAAAATTTAAGTCCCAACGAAAATCAGAATTTATAGATCGAAGAGAAATTGAATAATTCAAATCGTCAGTCAAATCTTTACTGATTTTTTTACTAGCAATTTCTAAATTCCTTTCTAATTCAAGTATATTAATACTCTCTAAATCCCTCTTTTCATAAAAATATTTCTCATTTTCATACTCCTGCAAATAATTATTTCTAAAGTGTTCAGTCGGCTCAATATAAGGTTTCCCTATTGCAGACACTTCGCCCTTATAAAACTCAACGCTTTCATTAGAGTTAAGACTAATAATCTGTTTGTCAGTAAATTCCACCAAATTGTCTTTTGCCTGTGCTGCAGTAATAACCGCCCTATCTTCATTTAATTTGGCTTTGCCCCCGATTAAAATATACTGACCTGCAAAAGGAAAAATATACTTTGCATCTAGTCTCTCTGCTGTCAAAGCCAATCTTTTTAATGCGTTTGTAACAAAATTTGTCTTCAAAGAAGTTATCTCGATTTGCGTTAAATCAAGTTGGCATTGCGGAAATGAGCCCGCAGCTGAAAAAACTCCCATAACCAGATCAACCTTTATCCCAAGCTTTTCAAGATGTATATCCAAATTACTCGACACAGCATCATTAAAGTTTGCGATCTTAGAGTGTTCATCTTCAAGTAATGCAACTGAATCAATCGCCCTAAATTTAGGATGGTTAGAAAAACATGGAATAATTTTTCCACACGCTATTGGGTCGCAGTGATCAGAGCAAAACAATGTCATTTTAAATCCGTTAGAATTCAGATCCATTTTTTGTCCAGATTTTAAAACTCTAACCTCAGCCCTATCTTTCGCTATATTGAGAAGTGAGGTTGAAAGTTGCACCCAGGAATTTTCGGCAACTAGAATTATAGGTTTATGATTTATATCATCCATAGCCTTTAAATAAAGAGAAAGAAATTTTTGATCAAAATGATCACTGTGAAAATGGGTGTATACCAAATAATCAAATTTGATATTTAGTATATCTCTTTTTGTCTCTTGAGCTGGAGGCCATTGGCTCCAAGATCCAAGGAACGCTTTACTTTCTAGCCAAGGGTCAAATAAAACTTGCGTTCCTTTAGATTCATAAGAAACGCATGCTGAAGAATGCCAAGTCATTTTCACGGCATTAAAATTCTCGCCATATACGCCTCGACCTCATCAGGGTGGCGAGGAAGTGCGTTACTTAATATCTTGGCGCCACTTTGTGTAACCAAAATATCATCCTCAATGCGCACACCAATTCCGCGGTACTCAGGTGGGAACAATGTGTCATCAGGTTGAATATAAAATCCAGGCTCTACCGTCAAAATCATTCCGGCCTCTAGCACCGCATCTGCGTATTGCTCTTTGCGGGCATGAGCGCAATCATGAACATCAATTCCTAAGTGATGGCCACTGCCATGGAATTGCCATCTGCGATGTAATCCCTGCTCTGGCTTTAGTGATTCCTCAGCTGAGATAGGTAGTACACCTAACTCCTCCGCTCCCTTTGCAATCTCAACCATGCAAGCATTATGGAAATCTTTAAACTTAGCTCCTGGCTTAACCGCTGCAATTCCAGCTTGTTGCGCCTTGTATACGATCATGTAGATCTTGCGTTGTGCTTCGGTGAACTTTCCATTAATTGGAAATGTCCTAGTGATATCTGCGGTGTAGTGAGATTCAACCTCCACACCAGCATCAATTAAAATTAAATCACCTGGCAGCACATCGCCATCATTTTTTATCCAGTGCAACACACATGCATGGGCGCCAGAGGCAACAATGCTTGGATATCCATTGTCATTTCCCTCAAGTCGTGCCCGGCCATAGAAAGCACCTTCAATTACTCGCTCACCACGGGCAACAGTTGTTGCAGCTGGGAAAACTCGCACCATATCGGCAAAGCCACGAACGGAGGCGTCAATCGCTTTTTGCATCTCATCTATTTCATACTGATCTTTGATAATGCGTTGCATCGAAGTGAAGTTTAAGAATTCAACTTCAGCCTCTGTGCGCTCAACAATTAACTTATCAACTTCGGCATCTTGGCCACGAACTATCAAAGCTTCTTTTTTATCACTTAAAAACTCAGCAAGGCTTTCAATTTGGGCAACTTTAATTCCGTACTTTGTCTCACTCTCCTCTAACGTCATCCTGCGACCAATCCAAAACTCGCCAAATCTTGCATTGCGATAGAACTCATCGCTATTGCGAGGTGATCTTGGGTGAATAAATAACAATGCTTCATGACCTGTTGCAGTTGGCTCCATTACAAAAACAGAGTCTGGAACACAATCACTTGCAATTATTCCGGTATACCAACTAAATGCAGAGTGCGCACGGAATTGGTAATCACTGTCATTACTGCGAATCTTTAATGATCCAGCAGGAAAAAGTAATCTAACTCCTGGATACTGTTTTGATACCTTTTCACGTCTTGCAGTTGTAAAGGGAATTGATTTATGTGGTTTCACACCCTCAAGTGGTGATGGCGCCCAACCCTGTTTCATAAACTCTGTCATTGCATCAGCTAGCGGAATATCGTGTGTTCTCACTTCAAGGGCCTTATCGTTGTTGTTGGTGGATGTGCTCATAGGAGAAGATTATGCCTTCTAAGTTCATTTTTACGAACCGCCGAACTAACTAATTTCAGGCAAAACACAATTATGATTTGCGCTAAATTTCGATAAACTAGCAAATTCGTCGACTTATTACCCGCCTTAAATTAACTTAAAATGTTCTAACGTATTCCTCAAGAGAAACTAAAGGCATCCAGCCGTGGACTTTTGGCGGGAATGTAGCTTTCCCTATTCCAATTGGTGCTTCATGCAAGTAATCTGAGTTTAAACTCTCTTTGCCCAGATATTCACGAATTACTTGAATTAATCTTCTATTTGATCCATACCAAATTGGAATTGCGTAGGCAATAGATTGATCATTTTCAAGGAATTCTGCCAGTGCCCGAATTGCGTCGTCAATAATTAAAATCGGCAACATAATATTAGGATTTTCTAGATGCAATTCCTGATTTTCTCGGATTGACTTTATTGCTGTCCCGACTAATCTGTTTGGCCTTTCGCCCTTCCCAATGACATGCGGAAGAATTAGCGTTCGTAATACTTTGTTTTTCGAATTACATTCAATTTCTAACAAATTTCGAAACTCAAATTTATGTTTAGTGTACGGGTCATTTCTCCCAAGCGGTAATTCTAATTCATAATATGAAGCAATTTGGATCCAGGTAAAAGAATAAGTCAATTTCTCCAAAATTAATTCAAAAACACTTAGTGGATAATCAAAATTTGCAATTCGTGATTCTATTTCAGACGCACTAGGCAAAGAGGCACAAGCATTAATTATCACATCTGGCTTAAAAACTATCAAGCTATCAAGAGTATTTTTAAGTTCTGGTTGAACAATAAAAAAAATATGCTTTTTTGATAATTCTCTTGTAATTGCAGAACCAATAAATCCGCGTCCCCCAAGTATAGCAATTTTCATTTTTAGATACTGAGCCAGGGAGGAATTTTATATTTTTCTAGATAATCTGAAAGCAAATTTCGTTCCCTCAACGTGTCCATTGGTTGCCAGAATCCTTCATGTTGAAATGCTGAAAGTTCTCTATCATTCACTAGTTTTGGTAACGTATGAAACTCAAAAGATTCACTGTCATCAACGATGTATTCGCTTACCGATTGTTCAAGGACGAAAAATCCACCATTTATCCAGCCAGAGTCTGTCTGCCGTTTTTCGCCAAAATGAGAAACCATGCCTGAATCTAAATCTAGAGCTCCGAATCTTGCTGGTGGTCTTACTGCAGTCACAGTGGCTTTCGTCTTCAAAGTTTTTTTGACGTCAATTAATTTTTGTAAATTGACATTTGCTAAACCATCGCCGTAAGTAACTAAGAATTCTGTATTTGTGTATTTCTTCATACATTGTTTGATTCTTCCACCGGTTTGTGTATCTAAGCCTGTATCAATTACGTCAACCTCCCAGTTATTCAGTAACTTATTAGTCCAGTCAAAAATACTGCCGGCTTTATAGCCAGCCGCAATAACAAAATTGCTAAAACCTTGTGATGCATAAATATTCATGATGTGCCATAAAATTGGATTTTTATCTAAAAGGACCATTGGCTTGGGTTTATCAGAAGTTTCTTCTGAAAGTCTGGTTCCGAATCCACCAGCAAGAATTAAAACTTTCACTAAATACCTTTCGTATTCTTAAGTTTCAAAAACAAATTTATTTGATCAATCATTTTATCTAGATCGGGCTCTTCACTAGTTGCCCAATTTGCTGTCCATTCAACTGCCATGTCAAAATTCAAATAATCTTGCCAATTAAGCATATTTCTAGCCTTTTGTGAATCCAATAGCAAATAGTTACTTTCATGAGGTTGTTGCGTTGAATCACGAATCCAAATAGGTTCTTTAATATTACATTTATTTGTAAATTTCTCAACAAGTTCAGCAACCGAGTGCTTTTCATTTGTATTCGGACCAAAATTCCATTCACCACCCACTCCTAAAACAATCATTTGTTCAATCAAAGATGTGTAGCCATTTAGGCAGTCCAGCACATGTTGCCATGGTCGAATGGCATCTGGATAACGAATTACGGCCTTTTGATTCTTTGAAATAGCTCTAACTAGATCAGGAATTATCCGATCATTTGCTGAATCTCCACCCCCTATCACATTTCCTGCACGAGCAATTGCAACAGGTGTTTTACCGAAACTCTTCACCCAAGATTGTGTCGCAAGGTCAGCCGCCGCTTTTGAAGCACTGTATGGGTCCCACCCGCCTAATTCATCAGTTTCAATATATCCGGTTAGCTTATTTTTATTTTTATAGACTTTATCTGTAGTAATTATAAGAGTCGCAAGTAAGTTTTTTGCCAGATTGCTTGACTCAAGGACGTTTAACGTTCCCATCATGTTGATTTCAAAAGTTTCTAACGGCTTTAAATATGATTCTCGAACTAATGGCTGTGCTGCAAGATGAACGATAACTTCAGGTTGAATCTTTGTTACTGCTTTATTTAGAGATTGAGCGTCACGAATATCGATACGAAAATCATGCGAAAATATTTTTGTTAAATTAGCTTTTTCAAAAATGGAATTTTTAAGCGGATTAAGTGAAATGCCCGAAACTTCATGTCCTTGTAATTTTAACATTAGTGACATCCATGAACCTTTAAAACCAGTATGGCCTGTAACCAAATAGTGCATTGTCAGCGTGCTTTTCCGGACATAAAATCCGCAATCGAATCAACTGCATAGTCGAGCATCTGATTTGTAAGTCCTGGGTATACGCCAATCCAGAAGGATCGATTCATCACAATATCGGTATTTCTTAGATTACCAACTACCCTGAAATCCACATTCTTATAGCCAGGTTGCTTGGTGATATTCCCTGCGAATACTAGCCGCGTTCCAATTTTGCGTGAATCTAGAAATCGAAGTAAATCTTCACGATTGACGGGATAACTCGGTTCTATGGTTATAGGGAACCCAAACCATGATGGCTCACTGTGTTCTGTTGCCGTTGCAACCCTAAGTCCTTCAATTGAATTTACTCTAGCTTTTAGATATTCAAAATTGTCTTTACGTTTTTGAATGAATCGCTCAACTTTTGCTAACTGTGATATGCCGATAGCCGCTTGCATATCAGTAGCTTTAAGGTTGTAACCTATGTGGCTGTAAGTGTATTTATGGTCATATCCTTCAGGCAGATCTCCCAGTTTCCAAGCAAACCGCTTTGCGCATGTGTTGTCTTTTCCGGTTTCGCAGTAACAGTCACGTCCCCAGTCTCGGAAGGACTCAACTTGTTTCTTCACAAGTGGTGATTTAATAAAAACTGCACCTCCTTCGCCGGTGGTAATGTGATGGGCCGGATAGAAACTTAGAGTTGCAGTATCACCAAAGCTTCCTGTTCTTTGCCCTCGATACGTAGACCCGAGCGCATCACATGAATCCTCAATTAACCAAAGATTATTCTCTTGACATATTCTTCTTACGGCATCGAGGTCGAATGGGTTACCTAAAGTATGAGCCAACATAATCGCTTTCGTTTTTGGCGAGACCGCTTCCTCCAACATTTGGGTATTGACATCAAGCGTGTCTAGCAAAATATCCACAAACACTGGTTTTAATCCGTTTTGAATTATTGGATTCACTGTTGTGGGAAACCCCATTGCAACCGTAAGAACTTCGTCACCTGGCTTAAGGGATCTCTCACCAAGTTTCTGGCTTGTTAATCCACTCAATGCAATCAAATTCGCGCTTGAACCTGAGTTCACAAAGAGAGCGCTACGCGCACCAACAAATTTTGCAAGTTGTCTTTCAAATTCCACCGTATGGCGCCCTGCAGTCAACCATCCATCCAGAGATGAATCCACAAGTGACTTGAAATCTTCAGGTGTAAGAACTTTGCCCGAAACTGGGACCGGATCAATTCCGGCACGGAAAGTAGTTGCCTCTAGAAATTTTTCAGCATATTTTTCAGTTAGTTTGAGAATTTCGCTACGCAATTGTTCGGTATCTTTATTGAGCATAAAAATTAATCCTTTGATTAAAATACATCACAAAACCCTAGCCAAAGTCTAGTGGTTTCGAGGCACAAATAAAGTAACCAGGATTAATGAGGACAAAATTTCAAGTTTTATTGATTTTCTAGCAGAAAACCTATTCCAAACCTTGATTCAGCGGGTTATAGGAAATAGACCAGAAATTTAGCATGTTTTGAAATATGAAGCTATTAAATAGATTTATACCCTTTCCAAACCATCCTAATCGAATTTAAGGTAATACCTCTAAGAAATATTCATAGAGAATAAACGCCAAGAATCAATCAGATTAAAAAAATGTATTTCAGAAATCTAAAAGGAACTAGTGGCAACAAGGGGATATTAAAGAAGAACTTATCCAAGCGTGTTCTACTGATCAAATTTCTATTATTTAAACAAATGGAGAAATTTTCTACATGGAAAAATGAAAATACTCTTTAAACTCGAATACACAAAATCAGACTTTGCATCGGGCGAAATTCGCCCGATAGAATCAAATATAGAACCAAAGAAATTCATTCTCGTGTAAAATTCCAGAATTCTTAACTTCGAATAAAATTCTGGAAAATACAACTTCATTTCATAAAAGCATTTTAACAAACTCACATATTGATAGACGCGTTCTGTAGGGAGCTTGTACGCCAAACCTCGCGTTGACTTTATCAAGGTAGGAACAATTACCCCAATTTGAATCCCAACCTTTTTAAACCGCAAACATCTTCCATCGAGAGCTAATGCAAAAGCTACTAATACAGCGGGGTATAGAAATGCAAATTCTTCGGAATTCGATAAACCCCGAAAAAAATTTATG